>NZ_CAJHBJ010000044.1:0-14495 GCF_904846595.1 Psychrobacter sp. HII-4
GTCTAAGTGAGCAGCGTAAGTTGCGGTTTATTAAAGACTTTTTAGGGTCAAAGTCACTCAAATAGCATGAATTATGTCCATTAGCGACTACCTTCTACTTTTTAGCATGAATTTTGTCCATTACACCTTAAGTGAGGGGTTTTATGCCGCAGCTGAAGCAAACTTTGCTAAAATGACGGCCATACTTGACTGATTTTGAGAAACCTGTGTCGTTATTTATTTGTCCCCTTTGCCAGTCACCCATGCAGCCTGCAGCCGATACGTGGCGCTGTGATGGCAGCTTGCATCCAAAGCAGACCAAGCACCCTTTTGATGTGGCGCGTCAAGGCTATGTCAATTTATTACCAGTACAACAAAAAAAGTCCAAAACGCCAGGGGACAGTCAAGCCTCTATCGAAGCGCGGCAGCGGTTTTTGGCCGCAGGACATTACCAGCCATTACAGGCTTTGCTTGAGCAGCAAATGAGGCCGCTACTCGGGCAGAGTGATACTGCCGCAAATTGGCTGGATGTCGGTTGCGGTGAGGGGTATTATACCCAAGCAATGGCGAAGATAGACGGTATAGCATCGCTGCTAGCGGCTGATATCAGCAAGCCTGCCGTCTCTACTCTCGCCAAAGCAAGCAAAGCGGCAGGGCAGCTGTGGTATCAGCAGCCCAAAGAGGGCGCGACTCAGACGGCGGTATATCCACTAGTGACCAGCGCCGCCCATCTGCCGCTACGCGCCCGTAGTGTGACGGGTATCAGTAGTATTTTTAGTCCTATCTTGCCTGAGGCCTTTGCCAAAGTATTGTGTGACACAGGCTATCTCATCATTGCCAAACCCGATAGTCAGCATCTTGCATCGATGCGTGAGGCGTTGTTTGATAGTGTGCGCGAGCATGATTCTGATAAGTTTTTACACGAGTTGGAGCCATACTTTACGTTGATGGGAACTGACCATGTTAGTACAGAGATGACATTATCAGCGGATGATTTGGCTGATTTAATGACCATGACCCCGTATGCCTACCGCGCACGTAGTGAAAAAAGACAAGCGTTGCTGACAGCAGTAGAGAAAGCATCATTCAAAACAGAGGCAAAATTCGTGGTTTATATTTTGCAAAAAAAGGCGTCCATTTGAGCGCCTTTTAATATTTTTGTTACGGCATCTGCCGATTAGTATTCTTGTAGTAGCCAACTGCTACCAAAGGCAAAATACTCTCGAAACCATGCATTGTAGCGAATAGACAATGGTGTTGGACTGGCAAGCGTGATTGGTTGCGTATAACCTTGATGGAGGGCAATCGCCGCTGCGCGAATGGTATGAAAGTCGCTGGTGACAATCGCAATCGGTACCTCTTTATCAATACCATGCTGTTCAAGTATGATTTGGCTGTACGCCAAATTCTCCTCAGTACTGGTGCTTTTGCCTTCTTGGTAGATACGATCTAGTGGAATGTCATGTGCTTGCTGCAAGTACGTCGCCATGATGTCCGCCTCACTGCGCGTGCGCTCATAGCCCACACCGCCACTCGTAATAATGAGTGCCTGTGGCTGCTGCTCGATCAGTCGTGCGGCCGTATCTAAGCGACTAGCTAAGGTAGGGGTCGGCTTGCCATCGACCGTCCCAGAACCGAGTACAATAATAGCTGCTACAGGTGGCAAATCTTGTTTGCCTTGGGCAATCTGCTGCTGCAATGAATAAACAAAGAGCAAAAAGCTGGCGAGCCATAACCCAAACGCTAGCCACAATCCGTACCAAATACGTCGCAGTAAAGGATTCTTAGCAAGTATTTTTGTAATTAAAGAAGCACCTAGTCCATGCCCTACAAAAACCACGCCTATCAAAAAAGGCAGCACTGTACCAAAATTAATCTTATCAACAGCCATCAAAGTAACGCAGTCGATAATGAGTATCGCCCCAATTACAGTTAATAAAACACGTAATAACCCACACATAAATTTGTTATCCAATCAGCGCTGATAGAAGAGTTGAGCTGTGTATAGTTGTCAGATGCTAAGCGCTATAAATTCTTTGTACGCCTGCCAAAAGCATCATACATAGGCGGATAGGCTCAGTCGATACCAGCCAATAGTGCAACTCTGTAGCTTTCTACCGCCTAATGTGTAAATGCGCTTAGTAGTGGTAACAATCGCAACCTTTCTTCAAGTTTCATAAAGCTACTTAATACGAGAACCAGTTATCATTTTCTTTGTCGATAGAGCGATGCATTATCGTGATACTTCATAAGGTATCTTTAATCATCATTTATTAATATGAATTAAATTAGGAAAAACAATGAAAAAGATAATAGTAAGTTCGATTCTAGCCGCTACCGCTTGTTTATCTATGGTTGGTCAAGCCAACGCTGCACCTGACTACTCAAAGTCTCATGCCGCTCAAGTACAGCACCAAAAGCATGATGCTAAAGCCAAAGTAGGTAGTAAACATAAAGTTGTCAAAAACAAGGCAAAGGTATCACAGCAAAAAGCAAAAATAGTGGCTGCCAAGCATAAAGCACAAGAAAAGCATCAAGACAAATATCAGGGCAAATATAAAAACGATAAACAAAGCAAAAACGACTACAGACACCGCTCTTAAAAGTGATATCTGATTATTTAAAAATAACGCCCTAAGTATGCGTCATTTTTATGTGCAATGGTTTGGCTAGTATAGTAGTTCAAAACAAAACTGTCATAAGTTCCAAAGCGCTACTGGGATGAATTTTTCGCAGCCTCTGTGTATACAGCACGCAAGGAAAATTTATACCAGTAGCGCTATAACATTTTTAAATTGAATCTACTGTTGTGATATATCCGGTCTTGTGTCTCTATTTGAAGAGATATTACGGTCTAGCAGATATGCAAAACGCTCACACCTTAACGTTTCTTAAACTTTCATCAAGCTACTTAACATAGGAACTGGCTATGATAAGAGGCAGTATTAACATCGTCTGCGCGCTAGTTATCTCAAGTAGTGCTTTTCAATCAAACCAGTGATGTTAAATATTCATTGACTGTCCTAAATAATCATCTTAAAAATCGACTGAGAGCGCCCATGAGACAAACCTTGTTCGTACTATTTATCACCTTATTCAGTGTAATAGGCTACTCAGCCAACGCGATGGTACCAAGCATTGCTTTTGCAGAAGCAGTAAACGCAACTCCAAAACCAGTCATGTCTGCTGAAACGAAAAAATCAGACGCGACTGCCGCATAAAATTGAGGTTGAACAAGTTACATATGAATCTAAGTGACAGTGAAAAAGAAGCAATAAAGAGATGTATAGGCAGTAAACAGCTGTAGGTTTAGATATTAGCAGCAATAGAGCAGTGATATGAGCCAGCAATATTCTTTATTGGTGGTTTTTTTTGATATATAGGATAAAAATCACCATTCAGGTAGCATTAGACGATCAGACTGACAGTCTTACTGTTAAGGTGTCTGGATTTTATTTAGGATAGAGTAGGACAGCACAAAAAAACTAGTGCGTTTCTCAGAATAGATAAGATTGGCGGTGAAGGAGGAAGTCTAACTATGTATATAAGTATTTGATTTAATTATAATTGTAATAATAGATATGCACGTTAGACCATCAAATAGACCAACAGCGCAACAGTATTGGAGGCAAGGCAAATAATGGGATTTATCTCACAATAAAATGTAACTAAATATTTCTACGACATTATTTGATTTCAAACATATACTATCACTAAAAAACTATTTCTAGTAGTTAGGATTACGTTTCCTACCATTACCGCTTAATGCTACTTGCCACCATTCTAAATAGAGCACTGCAAGATGGCTATAGTGGCATAATAAAATAGCGCCCATATTAGGCGCTATTTGTTGTTTCGCTGCTTGTAAGAAAAATAGTAACCACTCACTATTAAAAGCTACCAAACCTTAAATTTAAACCTTAGCTATACTCGATTAATTCTGATAAACAGCTTTAATTTGTGTTTCTAAGAACTTGGTAGCAACGCTATTGTATTGATTACAGTAGACCTCTGCGATATTAGGGTCGATATCTTCTTTCTCTTGAATACCTTTTTGGTAATAATAAGCTTCATAAATTAAGCCTTTGTATACCACAGCGGCATTAATATCGCCATCTTCATCAGTATATCTTACCGCTTGCAATTCATTTTTGCTTCCGACATTTTCTTTGACAAGATTGCTGACAGTATTGTATTTTTTCTCTTTAGCAATCCACTGATCTATCGTCATATTACCTTCTTCATCATAATCAGAAAAAGTATAGTAGTCTTGATCAGGTGTTTCTAAAAATATGTAACACTGCGAGCCACTAGGGAAAGTAGCGTTAAAGCTATCAGGAAAATAATCTAAATCTGTCTCTATCCCAGTCTGAGCATTTCCTGGCTGCTTGCCGACGCCAGTGAGGTCAAGAGTAATGATGTCATAAGTCGAATTAACGATGCTGCTACCTGACTGAATTTTTAGCTTGAACGTATCGCTATCGACGAAGTTAATTTTATAGAACTTACTATCATAACTTTCAGGAACAGCGACAAATAGACTATTACCAACATAGTATTCTAACCCAAGATTGTCCCTTCTGCTGTCTTGATAAGCAGTAGGCGAGCTTCCAACAAGGGTAGATATAATTTGTGTTAAACCTTTATTACTTAGTGTGGAAGCAAACTTGCCCCATCCTGTTTTATATTCTCCGGCGACCACGTCACTGAAAGGATCAAACGTTGCATATTTCAGCTCATTGTTGACGATAGGCCCACCATTGCCACTGCCGCCTCCTACATACTCACCATCATCGTCACTTCCACAGCCTGACACCACTAATGCGCCTGCCAATACGATACCTGTATATAGCTTATTTATTTTCATGTTGTTACCTGTCGTTATATTTCAGTAAGAAACTCAATAATAGACAAAGCTGTTTTTTATTGCAAAACAAAAATTTAGTAATAACATTATTGCTACGATAGTTTAGTGCTTCTAACTATTATTTATATCTAAATTAGTAGCATTCTCACAAGCCAAAAATTGGAGTGTAGTGAGTCTTATTAGAAACGACAATGTGCGCTATACTTCTAAGCAAAGCGAATGCATGACACCATAATCGACCCTTATAAAACTTATATCTTTCAAAGTATTCAGGAACCATCAATGCCAACCAGCGCACCTAATAGTATTAACCAAATCAATCAAGACGATATCAACAAAGCCGTATGGAACGCCTGTGACACCTTCCGTGGCGTCATCAGCGCTGATACCTATAAAGACTTTATTTTGACCATGCTGTTTCTCAAGTATCTGTCCGACGTCTATCGTGATGAGTACCACAAACTGGTTGAGCAGTTTGGCGACAATCCAGAACTGATCCATGCCATGATGTCCAAGCAGCGTTTTGTCTTACCTGAGGGCGCAAGCTTTTGGGATCTATACGAGCAGCGTCACCAGCCGGGCAACGGTCAACGTATTGACGAAGCGCTTCATGCGATTGAAGAAGCTAACGGTACTAAGCTCAAAAACGTCTTCCAAGACATTAGCTTTAACACCGATAAATTGGGTCAAGAAAAACAAAAGAACGAATTACTGCGTCATTTATTAGAAGACTTTGGTAAAGACATTCTTAATCTAAGCGTTGAGCGCGTGGGTAGCTTGGACGTGATTGGTAATGCGTACGAGTTTTTAATCAAGCATTTTGCCGCCAGTAGTGGGGCGACGGCGGGTGAGTTCTATACACCACCAGAAGTATCTAATTTATTAGCGACTATTCTTGCGCCTGTCGAAGGTGATGAAATCTGTGATCCGGCTTGTGGTTCGGGGTCACTACTCATTAAATGCGGGGCAATGGTTCGCAAAAACTCAAATTCCAAGAAGTATGCGCTATTCGGTCAAGAAGCCATTGGCTCGACGTGGGCATTGGCCAAGATGAATATGTTTTTGCATGGGGAGGACAATCACCGAATCGAGTGGGGCGATACCATCCGTAATCCGCTGCTCCTCGATAAAGACGGCAAGCATTTATTACAGTTCGATGTGGTGACGGCCAACCCGCCGTTTTCACTGGATAAATGGGGTCATGAAGATGCCAGCAGCGATCCCTATGGTCGCTTCCATCGCGGTGTGCCGCCCAAGACCAAGGGCGACTATGCCTTTATCAGTCATATGATCGAAACGCTGAAACCAAGCACTGGCAGAATGGGTGTGGTCGTGCCGCATGGCGTGCTGTTCCGTGCGTCAAGTGAAGGTAAAATCCGTCAGCAGCTTATTGAAGAAAACCTGCTCGATACGGTGATTGGCTTACCTGAAAAGCTGTTCTTTGGTACGGGTATTCCAGCCGCAATTCTCATCTTTAAAAAGAATAAGTCTGACGACAAAGTCCTGTTTATCGATGCCAGTAATGAATTTAAATCCGGTAAAAATCAAAACCAGCTCACAGATAGCAATATTGCTAAAGTCATTGAGACGTATAAAGCGCGGGAAAGCGTTGATAAATATGCGTATCTAGCGAGCTTTGATGAGATTAAAGAAAACGACTTTAACCTCAATATTCCCCGCTATGTCGATACCTTTGAAGAAGAGGCAGAGATTGATCTAGATGCGGTACGTTCTGAGCGTTTAGCGCTTAAAGCCGAGTTAAACCTGTTAGAGGAAGAGATGGCAGGATATTTAAAGGAGTTAGGTTATGACGCCTAGTGGTTGGGAGGTTAAGAAGTTAAATGAGCTATGCGAAATAAATCCTAAAAAACCATCAAAACCTAGTGATGAATTAGTTTCATTTATCTCGATGAGTCAAGTCTCAGAAGATGGTCAGATTATTTCTACAGAAACGAAAACATATGATGAAGTCTCTAAAGGCTTTACATCATTTAAAGACAAAGATGTCTTAGTCGCTAAGATAACACCTTGTTTTGAAAATGGTAAAGGCGCTTTAGCTCATACTCTTGTTAATGGTATAGGATTTGGGAGTACAGAGTTTCACGTATTGCGGGCTAAAGAAAATACAGATCCTAAGTTCATTTATTACCTAACTAGAACTGATGCCTTTAGAGCTAAGGGCACTATGAATATGCAAGGTTCAGCAGGTCATAGACGTGTAACTACCGATTTTATTCAGATTTATAAAATAAATACTCCACCCCTTCCAGAACAACAAAAAATCGCCAAAATCCTAACCACTTGGGATAAAGCGATCAGCAACACTGAGCGTTTGATTGAGAATAGTACTCAGCAGAAAAAAGCGTTGATGCAGCAATTGCTGACGGGCAAAAAGCGTTTGCTTGATAATGAGGGGAAACGGTTTGAAGGTGAGTGGGAAGAGGTTAAGTTATCGGAAATAGCCCAAATCACAATGGGTTCTTCTCCAAAATCTGATGCCTATAATGAGATTGGGGACGGTCTGCCTTTGCTCCAAGGTAATGCAGATATTAAAAATAGAAAATCAGCACCAAGAATTTATACGTCACAAATAACTAAAGAATGTCATGTTGATGATATTTTATTTAGTGTCAGAGCACCAGTTGGCACAGTTGCACTATCCAATCATAATGCTTGTATTGGACGTGGTATTGCTGCCATAAAAGCTAAGAAAAACCACTCTCAAGATTACTTATATCAGTGGCTTTTATCTTTTGAGCTGAAGTGGGAACGCTATTCGCAAGGTAGTACTTTTGAAGCGGTAAATAGCGATGATATTAAATCGTTAAATCTTTCTATTCCAAACTATAAAGAACAACAAAAAATTGCCACCGTATTAACCAATGCTGATAAAGAAATTGAGTTGCTTGAGCAGCAATTGGCTGATTTGCAGCAAGAAAAAAAGGCGCTGATGCAGGTGTTGTTGACGGGTAAGAAACGGGTGGTGGTTGATGGTGAGGTTGCGTGATGAGTTCTTATAGAGTAACGCGAACATTTCATCCTGTAGGGCAAGGTGCATTTTATTCGGAACGCCATAACAAGTTTAATATCGTTTATGATTGCGGAACAACTGCTTACGCTAAGGCTAGACCAGTTGTTAAATCAGCATTTTTATATCAGGATATAGATATACTTTTCATATCACATTTTGATAATGACCATATATCTACTATCGAAGCTTTAAGGGACTCTACAAACAATATTCATACGGTAGTAATGCCTTTGTTAGAACCTAAGCACGAAAAGCTACTTATTAACTTAAGTAGCGCTCTTCCAACAGGATCTTTGAATTTAATCAAAGATCCTCAAACATTTTTTGGTTCTAATACAACTATTGTTAGAGTCAGATCTACTCAAGAACGCGATAGAGATGAAAGCGATAATCCAATCAACTTACCGAATCCACTAGACTCATCTGAGAGCATTTCAGTTCAGTCTAGTAGTCCTCCTAGCATCATAATCAATAGTGGCAGACCTCTTATAATAAATAATGAGTATAGATGGGTTTTTGTTCCTTATAATATTAAATTCACAGATCGGCATGCGAAGTTAATAAATCAACTTGAAAGTCTGGGCTTTGACGTAAGCGAATTAGAAAAGAATCCTAACTATGTGATGGATAGTTTGAAAGATAGTAAATCACGTAAGACACTTAAGAATATATATGATAAAAAACTAGGTGGTGATATTAACGAAAACTCAATGCTACTTTATTCAGGTCCATCAAAAGATAGTGAAAGTAGTGATATCTGTTATTGTGAGCTAATAGGCCAAGATTCTGTTTACTCTTGTGAATGCTTTAATAGTGCAGGTTGTATTTATACCGGAGATAGCGACTTAAACGAAGTTCTTAAAGAAGAAGATGATGTCTATTTAGACTATAGAAGATGCGTTGGTATTATCCAAATACCTCACCACGGATCTAAGGAAAATTTTAATATAAGATTCTTTGAGCAATTTTATCCTGTTATATGCCCTGTCTCTTACGGAACGAAGAACAGTCATGGACATCCTGCAGCTGAAGTTATTAACGAATTATCTATGAATAAGTTCAGACCAATCCTTGTAAATGAGCAGTTAAGTTCGAAGTTTGTACAAGAAATTGAATTTAACTGGCTGAATTAAGCAGAGTATTAGGAGTTTTAGTGAGTAATAATACGATCAACTTCGCCGAAGAATTCAGCTCAAAAATCCCTGCCTTAACCTTGCTCACCACGCTAGGCTATCAGTTTATTCCGCCTAACCAATGCAATGCCATGCGTAGCAATAAGCTGCTAGCGAATCAGGCGAATGCTAATAAAGCCACCAACCAAGTGGTGTTATTGCCCGTTATGCGTGCGTTCTTAGCCAAGCAAACCTTTATGTTTGAAGGCACACCGCATCATTTATCAGATAGCGCCATTGATAAGATCATGCACGAGCTAAACCCAGCGATGAATTTAGGCTTGCAACTCGCCAATGAAAAGCTCTATAACGCCATGCTATATGGCGTGACCGTGACCGAATTTATCGACGGTAAAAAAACCTCGCAAACCATCAGCTTGATAGATTGGAATCATATCGATAATAATAGCTTTCACTTTACCGAAGAGCTGGTAGTACAGAATGCTGAAGGGACAGGTAATATCATTCCTGATATCGTCTGCTTCGTAAATGGTCTACCGTTGGCAGTGATTGAAGCCAAACGTCCTGACTCGAGTAGAGAGTGGCAATCAACCAATGCTCAAGCCGTCTCCCAGCACATCCGTAACCAAGGTCAAAAACAAATCCCGCATCTATTTGCCTATAGCCAGTTACTGCTAGCGGTAAATGGTAATGACGGTCTGTATGCCACTTGCGGTACGCCTGAGAAATTTTGGGCGAAGTGGGTCGAAGAAGAGATCTCTGAGCCTGAGTTTGCCCGTCTAAAGAATCAAGCGCTCAGTCCTGAGCAGATTGAGAGTCTGTTTGCCCATCGTCCTGCCTTTATTAAAGATGAATATCAGTCATTGATTGATGGCGGTGATCTAGTCGTTACCGATCAAGACCGCCTTATCATTAGCTTATTACAGCCTGAGCGTTTGCTTGAAATGACGCGCATGTTTACCTTGTTTGACAAAAAGGCTGGCAAAATTGTTGCCCGTTATCAGCAAGTCTTTGGCATCAAAGCCCTGATTGAGCGTATCAGCAGTTTCGATGAACAGGGCAGTCGTGAAGGTGGTGTCATTTGGCATACCACAGGTAGTGGTAAATCTTTCACGATGGTTTTCTTCTCTAAAGCTTTGATTTGGTTAGAGGAGCTCGCGAAGTGTCGAATTATTGTTGTCACCGACCGTGTTGATCTTGAAACCCAGTTGAGTAATACCTTTAAGTCGGGTGGTGTAATAACCAGTAAACGCGATAGTCGCGACGCTATGGCTACTTCTGGTCGCCGTCTTGCGCAGCAAATCGGTCATGGTAACGAACGCGTTATTTTCTCTATTATTAATAAGTTTGGTTCAGCCGTTAAGTATGACGAATGTTATAACGACAGCCCAAACATCATCGTCATGGTCGATGAAGGTCACCGTAGCCAAAATGGTGAGAACAATATCCGTATGGCGCAAGCCTTGCCAAACGCTGCCTTTATTGCCTTTACGGGTACGCCATTACTAAAAGATGATAAGACTGAAAACAAATTCGGTAGCATCATTCACTCGTACACCATGCAGCAAGCGGTTAAAGACAAAACCGTCACGCCATTGCTATATGAAGAGCGTATCCCTGAGCTCAATACCAATGATCAAGCCATAGATAGCTGGTTTGACCGTATCACCCAAAAGCTCACCGATAATCAAAAGACCGACCTCAAGCGTAAGTTCTCCCAAAAAGGTCAAATCTATCAGGTTGAGGGTCGTATCGAGCTGATCGCTCATGATATATCTGATCACTTCCAAAACTTTAAGCAGCAGCATCTCAAGGGTCAATTGGCTTGTGATTCTAAAGCCTCCGCTATTCGCTATAAAATGGCATTAGATAAGATTGGCAAAGTGACCTCAGTGGTCGCTATGTCACCACCTGATACCCGTGAAGGGCATGACACCGTCGATGGCGAATCAAAAGACATCGTACAAAGATGGTGGCAAGATAATGTCGCCGCAGACTTCGGCGGTGATGAAAAAGCGTATACCAAAGCCATCATAGAAGCCTTTAGTCAGGACGATGGTCCTGACATTATGATCGTCGTTGATAAGCTATTAACGGGCTTTGATGAGCCAAAGAACACCGTTTTATATATTGATAAGCCTTTAAAGCAGCATAACCTCATTCAAGCCATTGCACGGGTGAACCGCTTGCATGAGAAGAAACGTTTTGGTTATCTGATTGATTATCGTGGCATCCTAAAAGAGCTGGATATCACCATTGAGAAATATCAAGACTTAGCGGAACGTACGCAAGGTGGCTTTGATATCGAAGACCTCAAAGGTCTGTATAACCCTATGGATACCGAGTACAAGCAGTTACCAAGGCTGCATAATGAGTTGTGGGCTATCTTCTCATCGGTCAAAAACAAACAAGATGGGCAAGCATTAAGGCAGGTGCTTGCGCCAAAGATGCAGGAAGTAGATGGCAGAGTAGTCGATACCAAGCTTAAAGAGCGTGACGACTTTTATGCGGCTTTGACCGCATTTTCTAACGCCATGAAGATTGCGCTCCAATCAGCATCTTTCTTTGCAGATACCTCATTCGATAACAAACGTGATCGCTACAAAGCCGATCTAAAAGCCTTTATCAATCTACGTAAGCAAGTCCGTGAAGACGCTGATGAAACCATCGATTACGATGAGTATGAAGCGGATATTCGCAGCTTACTCGATAAACATATCGCAGGACTTGAAGTTCGTGAGGCAAAAGGGGCTTACTTGGTCGGCAATTTAGGTAAGGATGTTAAGCCTGAAGAATTAAGTGATGATGAAGCACGCAACCAAACCGATAAAATTACAGGTCGTGTGACTAAGATGATTGAGCAAGATTTGGCTGATGATCCATATGCGCAAGAGTACTTCTCTAAGCTCCTAAAAAAAGCCATTGAAGAAGCTAAAGCGATGTTCGATGCACCCGTGAAGCAGTACATGATGTTTGCTGACTTTGAGCAGGCCGTCAAAGACCGCGATGTTGCTGATGTACCGAATGAATTTATCGATGACAATGGCAAATTAAATAAGCATGCTCAGGCTTACTTTGGTTTATTTAAGCACTTATTTGATGCTGACTTCTTAGCGGATAAAGAGCTAGATAATGACAAGCTGGTCGCTTACGCCTTTGAGATTGATGAAGTAGTCAAAACGAATGTGGCGGAATATTCCATCAATGCCAGTGAAATTGAAAATGCGATTAATAGACGATTATTGCCAATGCTGTTTGCTGACTTGGGTATTGATAAAGCGCAACAGCTCATTGAAGAGGTGCTAAAGATTACCCGACTTGGGCTGTCGAGAGAGACAAGTAGCCCACGAGCAGCAAGAGGGTAGTAGGCAATGACTGAGACAGGCAACTTTTATTATGGTGAAGATAAGATCCATTATGAAGTCGTGCGTAAAGACACAAAAAATAAGTCTAGAAGCGATACGCTTATTAACGAAAAGAGCAAACCTCGCAAAGTGGTCATCAAGGTACATCCTGATCAGCGTGTAGTCGCCACAGCGCCTGTTGATGCCAGTGACGAGATAATACATGACGCCATGATGAAGCGTGCTCGCTGGATATGGCAAAGCCTACAAGAATTTGCAAAGCAACAAGATCACGTATTGCCTAAACGTTATATCAGTGGTGAGACCCAGTTTTATCTGGGTCGTCGTTATGTGTTAAAAGTGATAACCGATGCAAAAACTAACGATGTGATAAACAGTACGGTGAAGCTCAGTCGCGGTAAGTTACATGTAGAATTGTCTCAAAATGATTCTGAATTAGACGCTGAAAAACGAGCGATTCTCGTGAAAAGCTTGATTGATAACTGGTATAAAGATAAATTTACGTCGGTCTCTAGAGAGAGGCTTGAGGCCTTGATACATAAGGCCTCATGGGTAAAAAATAATCCTTCATTGAAGTTAATAGTAATGAAAAAACAATGGGGAAGCTGCTCAAATAAAGGTAATTTAATCCTCAATCCGCACTTAGTCAAAGCACCAAAAGAATGCATTGATTATGTGATATTGCATGAGCTGTGTCATATCGCTGAGCACAATCATAGTGAGCATTTTTGGCGCTTATTAACTCAAGTCATGCCGCATTGGAAAGAGGTGAAAGCTAGGCTCGACGGGATGGCTGAGCTTTACTTGAATGAGTAAAATTTGGAGCTAGGTAGTTTAAGATGGTTCTTTGGAAAAGTATCAGCCTCCGATATACTCGAGGCGCTTCACTTAATTACTCTATGTAATGGTTAAGTTAAAAAGGTAGTATTTACAAGAATTCGAGGTTTTCAATGCTTAAACAACATCGACAAGCACTTGTAGTTGAAGGTGGTGGAATGCGTGGCGCATTTACCAGTGGTGTCTTAGACGCATTTTTACAACAACAATTTAATCCTTTTGATCTTTGTGTGGGGGTGTCCTCAGGCTCAACGAACGTTGCTAACTATTTAGCTGCGCAACAAGGTCGCACCCTGCAGATTTACTTAGATCATTCACTTCGACCTGAATTTATCCATTATGGTCGTTTCCTTAAAGGTGGGGACTTACTGGATCTAAAGTGGATGTGGGACGTGGTGGAACAAGAGCATCCACTAAATCAGGCACAATTATTTGCCAGTCATGCTGAGTTTTACATGGTGCTAACACACGCTATTTCAGGTGAAGCTAACTATATTAAAGCCTGTAAAGACAATATTTTGGATGGATTAAGAGCATCAAGTTCTATACCAGTGCTGACTCGTCAAGCGGTCGAGATATTTGGCGAACCTTATTTCGATGGTGGTGTAGCTGATGCTTTGCCTGTGCATTGGGCCGCTCAACAAGATCGTGTTGCTAAGCTAATGGTGATCCGTACTCGTCCTCACAATTACTATAAAGCAGGTCGCAAGGGCGATCAGCTGTTGGCTAAATATTTTTCTAAGCAACGATATGGTTTTGCCCAAAGCTTATTAACACGAACCCAACGTTATAATGATGCGGTGCAATTTTTACATTCTGCATCACCACAGAAGTTTTTAGAAGTTTGCCCACCCGACTTGAAAAATATGGCGGGTCGATTATCTAAAGATAAAGCTAAAATTCGTTATAGCTATGATGTAGGACTAGAAACTGGGTACAAAGCGATTGAAGATTGGCATAAACTTTAATGATAATTCCGTTAATAAATCAGAATGCTTAAAATTAGACATTAACTGTTAAATAGTGCAGCTTAATTCTATTGGATAAGTATCTTATGGTTGAGATATTTGCGAGACCATCCCGAATTCTGTGTAACTGCCGTTTAGATTAAATGCTTGCTGATACGGTCATCAAACATAATCATAAAGCGATTTAAAGCAGACGTCCAGTTACGAATCGGCATCGACCACTTTTTAGAGGCCTGCTGGGTTGCCAGATATACTACCTTGAATGCTGCCTGATCAGAGGGAAACACCTTACGCTTATTCACCGCCGTTCGAATC
>NZ_CAJHBJ010000045.1:0-12848 GCF_904846595.1 Psychrobacter sp. HII-4
TCTAGAAGTGTTATCTAGAAGTGTTATCTAGAAGTGTTATCTAGAAGTGTTATCTAGAAGTGTTATCTAGAAGTGTTATCTAGAAGTGTTATCTAGAAGTGTTATCTAGAAGTGTTATCTAGAAGTGCTGTCTATCCGTTATGAACCAAATTATCTGGTTTGGTCTAGGATGTAAGCGCCAGCGCCACCAACAGCAGCACCGCCCAATGCCCCGCGAGCGATATCTTTACTGTCGCCGCCACTTCTGATCAAAGCGCCCGCTGCTGCGCCTGCTGCTGCACCTTTAGCGGTATTGCTCAAACCAGAGTTATAGCCATTGGTTGCACAGCCGCCCATGATTAAAGCAGAGCTAGTAATGGCAGTCATTGCGATAGTTTTAGCAAATTTCATAATATCACCTGTCAAATTATCAAGTTGGGTCAAAAGAAGAATACGAGATTTTTAGTGCTATGTGTTTGATATAGATAAACCATACCAAGCGAATCCAGCAATTGTCTTAGAATAATCTGTATTGCTATCGCAAGACATAGGATTATATTAAGGGTTTTCAATATTTCAATACGTGTACTGCTATCGCACCTGATAGCAGAGTATATCTATGCTAACGTTTATATTAACCCATCAATTCGTCTCTAGGCGTAGTAAAATCGCTAAGCTTTGCAAGCAAGCTGTAAAAGATGTTTCCCCACTGTATCCTTGGTAGGGATTTTGCTTAGTGTCATTGTATTTGTATTGATAATACGCTAACTGTTTTTGTCACTGCTAGCGCTATCTGTTTGTAAAGAAATAGGGTCTTATATAGTTAGCTGAATGTAAAACTGTTATGGATTTAAACGCGCTACTGGTATAAATTTTACTTGCGTGCTGCGTTCCCAGAGGCTGCGCAAAATTCATCCCAGTAGCGCTATGACATTTTTAGAGTGTATCAACTATATTTGCTTCGTGTGATATAGGCAATCCGCTATAGAGGCTGTGATTTTTTTATTTAGCACTTACTATAGCTTGTCGTCTGGCCATATTGCTACGACCCAACACACAAAAACCGCCCTAAGGCGGTTTTTGGTATTTGTCTTTAATATCTATAGTCGATCCATATCAAAAATGACATAGTGCTATTGGTATGAGTAAAGCTTATCATCGCACATTAGTTTTGTGATTTACGCTTCATTTGTTCAAAAAACTCATCATTGGTTTTGGCTTCTTTTAGGCGCTCAAGCAAGAACTCAGTGGCTTGGACACCATCCATTGGCTGTAGCAATTTGCGCAAGATCCAGACTTTGCGTAGTTTGTCTTCATCAAGCAGGCGCTCTTCGCGGCGAGTGCCAGATTTTTTGATATTGATCGCTGGGAAAACACGTTTTTCGGCCAAGTCACGCTCAAGGGTAATTTCTTGGTTGCCGGTGCCTTTAAATTCTTCAAAGATGACGCTGTCCATTTTGCTACCGGTGTCAATCAAAGCACTGGCGATGATGGTCAAGCTGCCACCTTCTTCGACGTTACGCGCTGCGCCAAAAAAGCGCTTAGGACGCTCAAGGGCATTGGCGTCTACACCACCGGTCAACACTTTACCAGATGATGGAATGACGGTGTTATACGCACGAGCGAGGCGAGTGATGGAGTCAAGTAAGATGACCACGTCTTGCTTATGCTCGACCAAGCGCTTGGCTTTTTCGATGACCATTTCGGCGACTTGTACGTGGCGCTGCGGCGGCTCATCAAAGGTTGAGGCAACGACTTCACCGCGTACCGTGCGCTCCATCTCGGTCACTTCTTCTGGACGCTCATCGATGAGCAAGACGATCAGATAACATTCGGGGTTGTTGCGGGTGATAGACTGGGCAATCGATTGCAAAAGCATGGTTTTACCGGCTTTTGGCGGCGCGACGATGATAGAGCGCTGGCCTTTACCAATTGGGGCAATCAGGTCGATGATACGGCCTGTCAAATCCTCGGTCGTACCGTTACCTAATTCTAGCTTTAACTGCTCGGTGGGGAATAATGGCGTGAGGTTCTCAAAAATCAGCTTGTGACGTGAGCGATCGGGGGTATCAAAGTTAATCTCGCCGACCTTTAGTAGCGCAAAATAACGCTCAGAATCCTTTGGTGGTCGAATCGTCCCAGCGATACTGTCGCCTGTCTTTAGGCTAAAGCGGCGGATTTGGCTGGGGCTGACATAAATGTCGTCAGGACCTGCCAAGTAAGAGCCCTCTGATGAGCGCAAAAAGCCAAAGCCATCGGGTAAGACCTCGAGCACGCCGTCACCATAGATGGCTTCGCCGTTACGGGCGTGAGTCTTTAAGATAGCGAAGATAATGTCTTGTTTACGGCTACGCGCCATATTATCAAGACCCATGTCTTTGGCGATGGCCAATAGCTCAGAGATTGATTTTTTCTTTAGTTCAGTTAGATTCATAGATAGGTCATTAGCAATTGATCAGATGAGAGATGCCATTAGCAGCACAAGTCACGACATTGATTAAAACAACGATAGTATGGCGATAGAGGGCGCGAGCACAGAGCCAGAGTTATGTAGTTTGGGTATTGCGTGTTGACTTATGTACAAGTTGCAAGAATAGAGTGCAAGGTAATAAGAAATAAAGATACAGAAGGCTACATAAGAGTCTGCGTCAAAAACTCAGTATCAGTAATTGTGTTTAGTCATTTCGTTCAGTAATGGTGTTTATAATGACGATTGTGTTTTTGTTGATAAACACGAGGAGAATAGCGACAAGACACTTAGGAAAACGGTTCGTTTTCTCTTGTCAGCAGACTATACGGTCTTCACAATGGCATTGTCAATAAATTTTGCCAAAAAAGTCGTATTATTGGTTTTTTTGCATAAAAAACGAGCAAAAAACCATTATCTTAGCAGGATAATGGTTTTTTACTGATTGGCATCTATTATGACGTGTAGACACTCGCAGCAGATAGACTGACACGAGCGTATCGACACTGATAGCAGTGCTTATAGATGCTTATCAAGTACTTTGGCTAGCTCTGCTTTTGGCTGTAGGCCCATGACTGAGTCAACTTTTTCGCCGTCTTTAAAGACAAATAGCGTTGGGATGTTGCGGATACCAAAGCGGCTGGCAGCTTGTGGGTTGTTGTCGACGTCGACTTTGACGATTTTTACTTTGCCTTGGTACTCGCTGGCTAGATCTTCTAAGATAGGCGCGATGGCTTTACAAGGGCCACACCACGCCGCCCAAAAATCTACCAATACAGGCAGGTCTGATTGCAGCACGTCTTGGTCAAAGTTTGCGTCGGTGGTATTTACGATTAGGTCTGACATAGTTATCTCTCTTGTTTTATTGTCTTTATCGTCGTTCATTGATTTATCGCGGCTTTGTGTAGCTAAAGACCAGCGGTATAAAGTAATGATAAGCGGCTAAAGAGTCGTTTCGAAATGGTGAAAATGTGCCATCATATTAACATGTTTGCTCTTACTTGACAGATGCAGGCTGGTTAAATTGTTTAACAATTACGATTGATACAATAAATCGAAACACAACCCTACAGCCAGTGAGTGCGCTGTCACTTATCACTTTTTGGTTTTTTTTCTATGTCATTGCCTCTATCATGTCATCTTTACTCTCATTTATATAAGTAACCGATTTTTATGCCTTTTACTGAAGAAGAAGTCAACGCCTTAAACCGGCAAGAGTGCGCGTATCCGCTGGCGTTTTTTAAAACATTTGCCCAAGACATTACGGTATATGAAGATGACGATATTTGGGTGGTGGATAAGCCAGCGGGCCTCCTCAGCGTCGATGGCAAAACCCTTAAGGTCAGCTTACTTGCGCGGCTTGAGCGCGTCAATCCAGCCGTCAAACTCATTCACCGCTTGGATATGGACACCTCAGGGTTACTGATTTTTGCCAAAAATGCCGCTGCTCAAAGCCATATTAGTAAGCAGTTTATTGAGCGGTTGCCACAAAAAAGCTACCAAGCACGCGTCTTTGGCCAATGGGAAAGTATCGGGGCGACCGGTGAGATATCGGTGCCGGTACGTTATGAACCCACGACCAAACCGCGCCATATCGTCGATCACGATTGGCCCAAACAGGCGCTGACTTTATATGAGGTCTTGGCTCACGAAATGTGCAATGATCAGACCGTCACGCGCGTGCTACTAAAGCCGGTCACGGGCCGTAGTCACCAGTTACGTGTGCATATGGTGCATGCCGGTCATGTGATGATTGGTGATCCGATCTATGCTGAAGGGGCGGCACTGATGATAGCCCCGCGGCTAAACTTACACGCACAGCAGTTACGCCTAAAGCACCCGACACTGGGTGCGTGGATGGATTGGGAGAGTCCGTGCCCGTTTTAATCTGGCCACTGAACCAGATGATGACTTAACCATATGAGCAATAACAATATCAGTGATCGCATCATGCTTAAGTATCGCAACACTATCGCAACATAAAGGACGACTGGCTACGGTTTTGCGGTTAGGGCGTATCCGCTTTTTTACCTGCTTTAAAATGAGAACACGCCCTAGTATCTTGCCTGCCAGCTTTATTTAGGGTTGATGACAGTGCTCGATAAAGTCGCTCACCTGCTTAGTTAATATCTGCCACAAGGTCTGTTGCGCGCTTTTGCTGCCCCAAGCATTGTGCGGGCTAAATATCACCCGTGGATGATCGCTGAGGCTGAGTAGCGGATCATCTGCCGTGATCGGCTCTTGCTCAAACACGTCGCTGGCGTAGCCGATGATTTGCTCGTCATGGATGGCAGTTGCCAATGCTTGACTATCGACGATGCCGCCGCGAGCAACGTTGACCAATAAGGGTTGCTTGGTCATTTTGGTCAAGGTGTCCTTATTGATAAGATGCTGGGTTTGTGCGGTCAGTGGGCAATGTAAGCTCAATACATCTGACTGCGCCAGTACCTCATCAAAGGCGGTATAGTCTGCACTGCGCGGCGCACGCCCTTGATGCTCCGCCCATAACACCGTCATGCCAAAGGCGCGTGCAATCTCGGTGACGCGCTTGCCGATGGTACCGACGCCGATGATGCCGAGTGTCTTGTCTTCTAAGTCGATCAGCGGTATGTCGAGCAAGCAAAAATTGCCATTGTCGCGCCATGTACCATCGGCGACTTTTTGATGATAATGAATGCCTGCGCGCATGGCATTGAGCATCAGCATAAAGGTATGCTCAGGCACGCTTTTGACCGCGTAACCTGCGACGTTATAAAGGGTGACATGATGTCTGTCACAAGCGTCTTGATCGACGTTGTTCATCCCTGTGGCAGTCAGCTGAATCAGCTTGAGGTTGGGCAGTTGACCGATCACCTCAGCGTCTATTTGGACTTTGTTGGTGATGATGATATCGGCGTCACGGCAGCGCTCGAGGATGACGTGGTTGTCTTTTGGCGTGTCATGATAAGTCATATAATCTGTAATCCCAGCTGGGGCTGGCAAATCGATACCGTCCGAAAAAGTACCCTTGTCTAAAAAAACCGCTCGCATAGTGACTCCCTGATGAATTGATTGTTGTATTGATTTTTTTCTATGGTTTTAAGGCTTTATGGGGGTGAGGCTTAATGTAGCACGTCGGTGGATTTAGTCAAAAACCAAACCATAAAAACCTGAGAAACCCAAGCGCTGTCACAAGTGTCTACTTGAAAAGTCAACTAAACGCACTCATCTAGCCGCTAACGTTATATAATGGTCTACTTTAGCTGTCGACTAAATGGGTGTTACCCTATGCACAGCCACCATTAGCGGCCATTGCTATCTATTTTATTTCTTATTACCTGAGTACAAAAAAGACATCGCCTTATGACTACCTCTATCGCTTCACTGCACAGTACTGAATTCGCCGTTGGCCAACGTTATTTATCTGATACAGAGTCTGAGCTTGGCTTGGGTGTGGTCATCGATGTGGATGATCGCTGTGTGCACATCTTGTTTCCGCAAAGCGAGGAGACGCGTGTTTATGCCAAAAACTCAGCGCCACTGTCGCGCGTGGTATTTAAGGCGGGCGATAGCATTTATGACCAAGATGGCAACGGCTATACGGTTAATGCGGTAGACGAGGTGATGGGTGTGCTCAAGTACAGCGTCGATGAGCATGAGCGCGGTATCATGGAAACCCGACTTGCGGCCAATATCACGCTTGCCAAGCCGCTTGAGCGTCTGCTCGCTGGTCGCATCGAGCGTGGCGACTGGTACGAGCTGCGCCAAGACATCTTGCGCATGCAGTCGGCGCTGGCAGGTCATCCGCTCAAAGGCCTAATGGGCGCGCGTGTCGATATTATCGAGCATCAGCTGTATATCGCTCACGAGGTCGGTAAGCGTATCGCGCCGCGTGTGCTGTTGGCCGATGAAGTGGGACTGGGTAAAACCATCGAAGCAGGCTTAATAATTCATCAGCAGCTAATCACAGGAAAGGCTGAGCGCGTACTTATCTTGGTACCAGACAGTCTGCAATACCAGTGGATGATCGAGCTGCGTCGCCGCTTTAACCTAAATTTTGCGTTGTTTGACTTGGTACGTACTGCCGCGATCAAAGAGCATGATCCTGAACAAAACGTCTTTGCCACCGAGCAATGTATCATCGCGGGCATGGATTTGTTGCTTGATCATCCTGATTTGTACGATCAGGCGATGGAAGCGGGCTTTGATCTATTGGTCGTCGACGAAGCGCACCATTTGCACTGGGATGAAGAGCAGGGCGGCAATGACAAATACGATTTGATTGCTGACTTTGCTGAAGAGACGCCTGGGGTGATGCTACTGACCGCAACGCCTGAGCAGCTCGGCGCGCAAAGCCATTTTGCGCGTTTGCGCCTGCTAGATCCTGATCGCTTTGATGATTTGGATGAGTTTATTGATGGGCAAGAAGCCTTTGCCGAAACTGCTGCCGTCGCTGGCGTGTTGATAGAAGACAAGCCGCTGAGTGATGGGCAAATCGCAGCTTTGAGCCATTTATTAGATATTAGTATGGATGAGCTGGGCGCAATCAATGACGATGAGCGCTTGCGTACTTATGCCCTTAACGAGCTACTGGACCGTCATGGTACCGGCCGTATCTTATTTCGCAATACTCGTGAGAGTGTCAAAGGGTTTTATGGACGAAGCCGTCAGCCGTATCCACTGCCCCTGCCTGACGCATGGGTTGATAGCTACCAAACCACGGGCAAACTGCGTGAGCAGCTGTGGGGCGAAGAAAACCAGCCCGATGGTGGCTGGCTAGAAGATGACCCACGTGTGTCTTGGTTGATTGATATCTTGCGCGGTGAGCTAAAGCATCAAAAAGTGCTATTGATCGCTCGTAGTGGGGCGACGGTTGAGAGTCTTGAGGCGGTACTGCGTCTGCATGCAGGTATTAAGACTGCTATCTTTACCGAGCAGATGACACTGCTTGAGCGTGACCAAGCGGCGGCGTTTTTTGCTGATTCCGAGGGCGCGCAGATATTGCTTTGCTCAGAGATTGGCTCAGAAGGTCGTAACTTCCAGTTTGCAAGCCAGCTGATACTGTGGGACTTACCTGCCAATCCAGACACGCTAGAGCAGCGCATAGGCCGCCTAGACCGTATCGGTCAGACGCAGCAGATCATGCTTCACGTACCTTATGTGCAGGGCACCGCGCAGGAGCGTTTATATCATTGGTATGACAAAGCGCTCAATATGTTTAGTCAGATATCACCGACTGCCCAAAGTGTGCAAGAGCAATACATCCAAACGCTAAAGCCTGTGCTAGAGAGTGCTGATACGCCCGACAACCGTGCCATGCTACAAGACATCATCACCGAAGCGAAAAAAACCCGCCTAGGGCTAGAAGCGCAGCTACAAGCTGGCCGTGACCGTCTGCTGGAGTACAATTCGTGCCGTCCACGTGTCGCTGGGCGTATCAAAGATGCCATGATTGACTTTGATCAGAACAATCTGCTGCCACACTTTATGGAGCGCTTTTTTGCCTCTGCCAATATCGATCATAGTATCCAGCGCGATGGCTCGTGGGTCATCGCTCCTATCGATAGTACTGAGATCAGTGAGTACATCGATGGCCTGCCACTGGGCGATGAAGATGGGATGACCTTGACCTTTGATCGCGGGCAGGCATTGCTGCGTGAAGATATCGACTTTATTACCCATGAGCATCCGCTGATGCGCGCGATTTACGAGTTGGCCAGCACCAGCACCTTTGGCAATACCACGGTGGCGATGCTAAAAAGCGCGGTCGTGCCACAAGGCATGGTGCTGCTCGAGGTAAACTTCCGTGTCGAGGCCATCGCGCCAAGAGTGCTCAATCTGCCTGCGACTATCACCACGCAAAACATTCGGGTATTTATCAGTGAGCAAGGCAATGATCTGTCAGCGCGCATCAGTAGCGATATGATCATGCCACACATCGAGCGACTGGACAAAAACCGCGCTCGCCAAGTCATCAAGGTGCGCGGTGATGTGATCGAACAGCGTTACTACGACGCCGAAGAGATCGCCCGCCAGCAGCTGGCAGAAATCGGTGAGCAAGCAAGCGCCCGTTTCAATCAGCAGTGGTCGCGTGAAATCAAGCGCCTAAAACATCTACAAACCATCAACCCCAATGTACGTCCAGAAGAAGTAGAGCGCTTAGAGCAGCTAAAAGCACAAGGCGAGCAGGCCTTAGGCAACCTATCGCTGGTACCAGACTCTATCCGCGTATTGGTAGCGGTCAAGCCATAAACGAAGCATAGCAATGAAAACGAGATGCGCCGATCATCTCGTTTTTTTATTCGGCTGATGCACTGATGCTGCGATAGATATCTCTGCCTCAAACCTTGTGATAGCCAAGCGCGTGCGTAAGCCATCAGCGGGTACTTTTGTCATGAGATAAAAAAGGCGGTCAAGACTGGCGGGTAAGCGACTCATAACTGGTCAAAGCGCGGGATATTGGGTAATATGTTTAGCCTTTCAGTGGATAATAAATACGTGTATAGCGCTGCTATCGCTGTATTTTTACGCTAAAATTTCGTTCTAACATCTCTCTTGTGTATTTTTAGCAAGTGATTTCATATTATTTTACATTCAAACGCAGCAGGTTTGCCGTTATATCATCTGGCTATCATTAGGTGGGTTGGTGCAGCCGCGCCGCGTTTTTGATAAAAATAAGGAAACCTATCGTCATGTCTGATTATTCGCAACTGATTGATGAGCTGCTTGCTACCGTATCGCTTATTGAAGTGAGCCCTGATGTCTTTGAGGGGAAAAGCCATGACTATGTGGGCAGTCGTATCTTTGGTGGGCAAGTCTTGGCGCAAGCAATCATGGCAGCTGCCCATACGCTGGATAAAGACAAACCCTGCCATTCACTACACGGCTATTTTTTGCGTGGCGGTGATATCAACCAGCCAGTGATTTATCGAGTACGCCGTCTACGCGATGGGCGTAGCCTCTCTGCCCGTGAAGTGACCGCGATTCAGTACAAAGAAGTACGCGGTAAAGCGCCTATTGAACAAGTGATTTTTTCGATGATTGCCTCGTTTTCGCCGATGGAGGAGGGGCTTGAGTATCAAGAAGATATGCCCGTCTATCCGCCACCAGACGACCTGCTCGCCGAGCAAGATTTAAAAGAAGAGTACGTCGGCAAAGTGCCAGATGCGCTCAAAGCGCGTTTTATGCGTCGTCGTCATGTCGAGATTAAGCCTGTCAAACCGCGTGATCCTATCCATCCTGAGCCGATGAAGCCAAAACAAGCCAACTGGCTGCGTATTCGCGAGCTGGGCAATCAGCCGGTGGCGATTCAGCAAGCGCTATTGGCATTTTCGTCTGATTTTTACTTAGTCGGCACAGGGCTGATGTCACATGGCGTGAGCTTTATGACCAGTGGGTTGCAAGCGGCCAGTATCGATCACTCGATGCACTTCCACCGTGAATTTGATTTGAATGATTGGCTGCTCTATGACATGTGGAGTGATACTACGTCCAATGCAAAAGGGCTGAACCATGGGCAGTTCTGGCAAGATGGCAAACTGGTCGCTACCGTGCAACAAGAAGGCTTGATGCGTCTGCGGGTGCCCAAATCTTAAATAAAAAAATACAAGCTATGCCAGCGTGCTACTGGTATAAATTTTCCTTGCGTGCTGCGTACCCCGATGCTGCGCAAAACTCATCCCAGTAGCACTGTGTTTATTTATAGTGGTTCGACTATACGTACTTACATCTCTAAAATCTTCACCATCGCCCGCGGTAATCCAAGTGTTGCCCGCGCATCGTCTGCGGTCAACCAATGAAGATTAATCTCTGCAGCTTGCAAGGCTGTGCTCAATGCGGTTGTTTGCTTATTGTCTAAAGTGACGGATCGCGGCGTCAAATACCAATGAAAGTGGGTTAATGAATGTTTGATAGGCGCATCATCAAGCAAGGTTTGATTAATGGGTGCGGCTATCACATTATGCTTATCTAACCACTCATGAATAATCTGCTCAGCGGTGGTAAATTCTGTCTCATAGACTTTTTCATGACTGCGTACGTCATTTGCTGTGTTTGATGGCTCATCCTCGCTAGCTAGCGTCTTTTTAACAGTAGCCTTAGTGTTCGCTTTACCATCAACCTTTTCTACAAACTGTAATGGCAAGCTCCATAGTCCGCCCCAAATACCATTGTCAGGGCGCTGTAGCCATAGTATTTTGCCGTCCGTATCTTTGATGATAAGCGCGTTGCTAAACTTACTGGGTTTGGGCTGTTTTTTTGCCTTGACTGGATAGTCGGTTTCGCGCCCCTGTGCATGGGCAAGACAGTCCTCTTGTAGTGGACACAATAAGCAGGCAGGCTTGCTACGCGTACATAACGTTGCGCCCATGTCCATCATCGCCTGCGCAAACCGTCCTGAGTCATCGACAGGTGTTAAACGCTCTGCTAATGCCCATAAGTCCTTGGTGGTGGCAGACCTGGTGATATCGCCCTCAATAGCCGCCCAGCGGGTAAGGACGCGTTTGACATTGCCATCACAGATGACGCCATACTTGTGCAAGCCCATCGCCATAATCGCCCCAGCGGTCGACGGCCCAACGCCAGAGATGGCTTCCCAGCCTGCTAGCGTCTGCGGAAAATCACCGGTCTCGTCAATTATCTCGGCCAGTTGCTTTGCGCCTTTATGCAAATTACGCGCGCGTGCATAATAGCCAAGTCCTGCCCAATGCTCGGCGACCAAGTCCCATTCTGCGGCGGCCAAATCCTGCACGCTCGGAAACGATTCCATAAAACGCGCAAAGTAGGGCAGCACCGTGGTTACTTGTGTTTGCTGGAGCATGACTTCTGATAGCCAAACGATATAAGGATTGGGCGTATCGGTTTGGTGCTGTTGCCACGGCAGATCGTGGCGACCGTTTTCAGCGAACCAGTCAAGGAGGCGGGAGGCGAAGGAGTTTAAAGATGACTCAGGTTGAGAGAATAAAGTAGGCAAGAATAATCCTTGTCAATTAATAAAAAATATTAGACCATAAAAGGTTAACTAATTTATGGGGTGGGCTGACTCGCTATGCAATGGTTTGTTATTTTTAAGGAAAAGCATTAGTTAGTTATTACGTGTTCTTCACTTTCGGTTTGATAATAAGTAGAACCAGTGTTTCCATTAATGGTTTAGGAGATAGTATCTTGTCAGCACAAACCTTTTTCGTTTGGGATATCCAGCAAGTTGCTTGTACACCAAGTAAAGACAGTTCATGGGAGCAAGCAACACAAGACTTTGAAGCTTTGAGCCAGCAGCCAGTGGATGATATCAGTCCAAACATTATTGAGTTGGCAGATCGTCTCGTGGACGAAGCCAGCACCTTGGATTATTCAGAAGTCTTTTATGAAGCCTACGTAAATGCAAATTTAGAGATGAAAAAGCATCCTAAGACCGCTTGCGTAGCCATACCTACACCTGAAGCACTGCACGGTGAAGCGCTAGATGTTATCGCCCCTTTATGTGAAGAATTAGGGCTAGTGTTTTATGACACTCGGGGTATGGTTGCCTATCCAGATGGTACGATCTATCCGCCTAACATCGCACGAGGCATGGCACTACTAAAAGAAAAGCGGGCGCTGGCAAAACAGTCTGCCGACATCTATAAGCCAGAGGCACAGGTTCCCAGAGATAGAGAAGACTTTGAAAAAATACTGCACCCATTCATGCATGATTGTTTAGAACGTTATGGTTATCAGTGTAGTCAAGTAACAAGCGCTAATGTTATTGACTCTCTCAACGTTGATGGTTGTACCAAGGCCATGCCTTATGGTCATGTGCGGCTAACTGGAGGAGCAGAAGGTAAGAACGGCTATTTTAGATTAAAAATTCATGCTTATTTTGTGTCACCAGCTTTTGAAGAGATTTACGATAAAGTATCGCTGCCAACTGAGCTTACTCGGCAATCTCCTTATTTAAAGCTAGATTACATTAATGTATGCGATAGAAACTTTGCAGATAAGCAAAAACAGATTCCTGAATTTATCAATACTGAGTTTGCCAGTAAACTGGATGAAGTAGATAAAATAGACAGCTACAATCAGCTTTTTTTGTTACTACATAATAAGATAGCGAGAGGGCATAGTTGGGGTGAAACTGTGGACATACAGCTTATCTTAGCTAAACTGGCGGGAAGAGAAGACTATGATGAGTTGGTCATACAGTATCGTGATCATCTAGATAATTCACCAAGCGACTATGTTAAGAATAGAATGAATGAGCGCTGGGATAGACTTTTAGAGATTTTATCTACCGTAGAGCCATTGGAGTAGCTGATTATGGAGAGTTTCCCAAACTTTGTGTAACTGCTTATAATCCACTAACCGGAGAATAAGCAATGACTAAGCAAACCGACCTTAAAAAACTTGCCCAGC
Source organism: Psychrobacter sp. HII-4 (assembly GCF_904846595.1). Classification (NCBI taxonomy): domain Bacteria; kingdom Pseudomonadati; phylum Pseudomonadota; class Gammaproteobacteria; order Moraxellales; family Moraxellaceae; genus Psychrobacter; species Psychrobacter sp. HII-4. Next base: position 12,815 of record NZ_CAJHBJ010000045.1, read on the forward strand.
AAATGGCTAGCAGCATGAAAAGCTTTGATGACAT
>NZ_CAJHBJ010000046.1:0-12182 GCF_904846595.1 Psychrobacter sp. HII-4
GGGCATGACCTTTGCCGAAGCTGCTGTTTTCTATGATATCAGTCCAACGACTATCCAGAAGTGGAAAAAGCGTCTTCATAGTAAAACCACCCGATATATTAAGCCCTACAAAATAGAGGATGAAGCCCTAGCTCAAGATGTCAAAGACCGCCCTGACGATTATCACTATGAGCGAGCACAGCGTTTTAATTGTAGCCCAACAGGCATCAGCAAAGCCTTAAAACGTATTGGTATTAGCAAAAAAAAAGACACTTGAGCATCCCAAAGCTTGTCCACTAAAGAGGGCCCACTACCTAAAAAAACTTAACCACTACATCGCTCAAGGCTTTGCTATTGTCTACATGGATGAGAGTAGCTTTGAGAGTGAAACGATGCGTCCTTGTGGTTATGCACCCATTGGTAGCCCCTGCATTGACCGTTATAACTGGCAAGCCAAAGAGCGAATCAACGTCATTGGTGCGCTCTTTGGCAAAATGCTGTTTGCACTCGATTGCTTAAAGACCAACATCAATAAAGAGGTTTTCTATCACTGGTGCAAGTTCACGCTGATACCAAAGCTTAAGAAGAAATGTGTGATCGTTATGGATAATGCAACCTTTAATAAGCGCGTTCAAAAGCTGCTTAACAGGCATGGTCACAGGCTTCTATTCTTACCACCTTATAGTCCTGACTTAAATCCCATCGAGAAAAAATGGGCTCAAGTGAAGTTTTTACGCCAAGGCTGGATGGAAAATGATTTATCTAAATTGTTTCATGATATGGGCTGTATCGATTTTATAAAGATTTAACTATAAGCTCTATTAATAAAACTAATGCTTAAAGATTAACACTTATAAGGATTAAAAAATATGGGCAAGCCAAAGCTATCTAATAACTTCAAGTCTTTATTGCACGCATTTATGTATAGTTACATAACTATAATTTTATTGTCTTCGGTATATCATTATTTATATTTTTCTAAAGAACAGTTTCTTAAGTTTGAATCTTTATTTATTCCGATTTTTTTACCGTTTCTATCTGTTTATGCTGTATTTAAATTTCCAGTTTATTTAATTGTTTTTTCTATATTGATTTTTTTAATATTATTTTTATATAAAAAAAATGTAAATAAAAAAATTAAAGTTATTTTGCTAACGATTATTTTCATTTTTTGGGATCTATTAAGTTTTTATTTATTTCGAATGATTGCTTCAGCATATTAGAGGTTTTTATAAGTAATTGCTAGATATTGATAATTTCCCAGTAGTAGTGCCCAAAAAAAGCGGGGTGTTGTAATGATTGCGTCAACGCTAAGTAAAATTTTATACTATATATCAAGATCTATACATATAATACTTCTACCTATATTATATTCGGCGACTCTTTGGTATCCGACTGGAAGATGGTGGGAAATAATAGGGCTTGGGTTGCTTTTGAGTATTTGTTTTTATCCTTTACTCTTTAAAAAAAAACCAAAAACGTTATTCATAGTAAGGTTTTTTTCATACTTAGTAACTGTAATTTTATTCTTTCCGACAAATTTTTTTACTGCAGAATATGGTGTAGATTATAGAGTTATTATTTTTTATGATATATGCTTTTTATTTATAGTAGATTTATGGATTTTCTTACAAAATAAGTAAAACACGCTACCAATATAATCAATCCAATTTAAAGTTGTAACAGCAAACATTGTTGAATAAATGATTTAGATTATTCTCACCCCAGCCTTGCCTAAGCTTTTTTACCTCAGCCCATTTCTTCTCAATAGGATTTAAATCAGGACTGTAAGGCGGTAGCCATAGAATACGGTGACCATGTCGGTTTAATAGCTTTTTAATACGTTTGTTCTTATGAAATCTGGTACTCGAGCATAGCTCTCCCCTTGCATTCGGGCAAAGCAGTGCTTTGCTTTATCCTCGCTCATATCCATGACGATGAAACATTTGTGACTAAGCTTTGGAATAGGTAACCTTGGCATTGATAATGTTTGAGTTTTATGGCGTATTCTAAACGCTTAAGCCAACTTGCTTTAGGATGTTTAAGACTTTTTTTTACGAGTATAACCCAGTCGCTTCATGGCGGCTTCTATACCCGATTTACTGCAACTCAAACGAGCGGCTCTTTCATAGTAGTAAGCATCAGGATAGTCTGTAATGTCTTGTTTTAGGGCATCATTAGATATTTTGCGTGGTGTTCTGACGATGGGCTTGATACTGATGTCTTTTTTCCAGTTAATAATGGTGGTAGGACTTATATCATAAAGCTTGGCTGCGGTGCGTACGCTCATGCCCTGTTCAAGAGCTTTTAGTACCTTTTTACGAAGGATGATGGGATATGTCATAGTAATCAGTAAGCTGGAGTTTAGAGTTATTGTATCAATTCTTGGTGGGATTAACTATAAATCCAAAAAAACTAATTGATATATAAGAAGAAGTGCAATATGAATAATAAGGATTTTTTTTAAAAAATATATCTGTCAATAGCTTATAGTTATTTAATTTATGTTTCTTTTTTATTGATAAAAGAATTTATGAACTTATATTCCTACTCTTCGAATTCGTATTGTCCATCACATAAGGAGTTTTTATATTCATTTATACTGCCATTCTATAGATTTATTTATCCATTATTTATTTCATTGCTTTTTTAAGAAAATAATATTAATAGTAGTTCTATTCTGGGGCGCATTTCTTTTGGTGTTATTTTCAAAAATTAAATTTTTAGAAAGAAATCAGAATATTTTATTAACCTTTCTATTGGTACTATGGCAGTTTTTTGGTTATTTTTGTCTAAGTTACTTAGCTTCTGTATATTAAAATTTAGGGCCGAAACCCGCTTTGACGCTCATCAAAGCCGCTACGTATACAATGAAGTTGGACAACTTACCCAGCAAATAGACAACCCGCAACTGCCCAGACACAAACAGCATCATATCATGATGGACTATGATCTTATTGGACAACTGACCGCCCGTCACAGCAGTCACTATCCTGAAATCATCGGTCAAGAATCGAGCAAACCTGTGCGTCCGCAGTATCACCGAGTGCGTTATGAATACGACGAGATCGGACAACTGACCAGCGCCGTCAACCCCAATAGCCGTACAACCCTTGCCTATGATGCAGGCGGCAGACTGATAACAGAAACCCTTATCAGTCATTTAACTCAAGACGGAGCATACCAAGCACGCGAGCACACCCTCACTCATGACTATGACGCGCTTGGCAACCGCACTAGCACTACCTTACCTGATGGCAAAGTCATCAATCAGCTCTACTATGGCTCAGGACACCTGTATAACCAAAGCCTATACGATCCTAGCACTGATGAGCATATCGAGTTGCGTCATAGCGAGCGCAACAAGCTGCATCTTGAGATCAGTCGCGAGCAAGGCGCACTCAGCAGCCGCTACCATTATGACCCGATGGGACGCTTGACCACGCAGCAAAGCAACAGAGATCAGCACCTCACCATACAGCGTGACTATCACTATGACGCCCTAGGACAACTGACACACCTAAGCGGTCATAGTGTCATCAATCAAGGCAATAAAAACACCCAACCAAGCCTAAACACTCAAACCAGCTTTAAGCGCAATCATCAATATCAGTATGACGCCCAAGGTCGTCTCACTGAGCACAAGCTCACCGACTATCAAAACCATACGGGCATTACCGAAGTCTTTGCCTTTGATCCTGCGAGTAATCGTGTGCCTGTAAAGGCTGGTGATAATGCAGATAAAATAACACAAACCGATACGCCGAAGAGTGAACAAGGTCGTCCGCGTGAGCTGATCCAAAACAACCAGCGCATCAGATACACCTATGACTCTCATGGTCGCGTACTCTATAAAACCACAGAGGTGGCTAATAATCCTGATACTGCCCCGCGTACTGCACTACAACTGCAATACAATGCCAACAACGAGCTTGAGAAAAGCCTGCGGACGCAATATCAAGACAACAGCATTGTTAAAACCCTCACCGAGTATCACTACGACGCCTTTGGACGGCGTATTGCCAAGCACAGTGAGACGCGTAACTTTATTCAGAGTAAAGACCAGCTCACACAAAGCCGTCAGACCCAATATCAGCACACCCATATGCTATGGGACAGTGACCTACCTATTCAGGAATATACGAACACTCATGTCTATACCACCATCTACGATCAAGGCAGCTTTGTCCCTATCGCGCGCTTAACTTGGCTACGTGATGATCTACCAAAAGTGGCTAATGATGATCTAGAAAGCATAGATAATGAAAGTAATGCAATACAGGTCTATCACTACCATAATGATCAACTCGGTACACCGAATGAGCTGACTAATGAGAAGGGTGAGGTGGTGTGGTTGGCTGATTATGAGGCGTGGGGTGAGGCGCGTGTAAAAATGTGCTGGGTGAGTCGCGTAAAAAACAGTTTGGGGAACTGTTTTAGCGGCGCAAGACGTAACGATAGTGCAGTGAAGTTAGTGCCGCAAGGCGAGAGCTGTGCTCGAGTGGGAGGCGAAGTGCTATGTCATGAGCAATTGATCGGTCAGATACAAGTATCAAGCAATGAACTACAGCCTATCCGTTTTCAGGGTCAGCACTTCGATGAAGAAACGGGATTACACTATAACCGTTTCCGCTACTATGATCCTGATATGGGGATGTTTACCTCAAGAGATCCGATAGGGCTGATGGGTGGAGATAATGTGTTCCAGTATGCGCCGAATCCGATAGGTTGGGTTGATCCGTTGGGGTTGGAGAATTGGAGTATGCTACAAAACTATGGCAATTCTCCTGGTATGAAATCATCGATTCATGATGCAAAAACCAAGTATGAAAATATTCAGAACGGAAAGGTGTCTGTATCTAAGCCACCTATACATGCAAATAAAACTATTATGGCAAATCTTACTATTGCTGGACAATTAGGTTTGGGAGGAGATGTTACTTTTGGTGCTGGTAAGAGCTATGATAAGAATGGAAGACCATCACAATGTTATGCTATAACGCCATGTATAGCTGGTGGTGCATCAGCTGAAATAACAGAAGGTATAACAGGGAGTGTTGCAAATGCTTCTACTTCACCAGGTTTCGGATCAACTAGTCAGGCTTGTATTGATGGTGCAGGTACGGCAGGCATTGGTGCTACAAGTAGTCTATGTCAAGGCGCAGATGGTAGTACTACAGGATCAGCTGGTATGGCTATTGGTGGTGGTGGTGGGGTAACAGGTAAAGCTTGTCAGGCTTTTACTTATTGTCGTTAATTTCAAGAGGGTTAATTATGAAATATATAGTATTATGTTCAACTATACTTTTGACAAGTTGTGCAGGTTTAGTGAGTCAAAATGAATATCCGTCCATAGAGAAAGAATGTGAAATATCTGAAGATAGCAATAGCGAGCCTTGCAAGATCGCGTCAATGAACGACTGGACTGAAGATGAAAAAGAGCATCATATGGGTTTTGTCAATTTTTTTCCTAATACAGGTGTACCTCAAGATTGTAGTAAAGCAAAATATTGGTTTGAAAAGGCTGCTAAGAAAGGAAATGCTAAATCTTTAGACGGTCTAGGTGGTTTATACTTCACAGGATGTGGTGTTGATAGGGATTTTAAAAAGGCAGAAAAGTACTATCTATTAGCAAACGAGAGAGGTAGTAGAAATGCCATGGCTAATCTTGGTGATTTATACCATGAAGGTGGTTATGGTCTTAAAGAAGATCCTGATAAAGCGATGTATTGGTATCAGTTGGCGATTGAAGATACACCTGCTCGAGCTTATAGTGGTATAGCAAATTTATATATTGATCAAGAAAATTATGAAGAAGCTCACAAAAATATTGTCAAAGCAGCAGATTTGGAATATTCAGAAGCGGAATACAATTTGGGATACATGTATTACAATGGAATTTCTGTCAAAAAAGATAAAGAAAAAGCAAAATATTGGTTCAAAAAAGCTGCTGCTCAAGGTTATATTGATGCTCAATATTACTTGAATGTCTTATCAGAAGAAGCGGAGCAGTAGACTGATCGGTTTGGGTCAAAGGTATAACATTAATATATAAGAAAACCTATTAATCCAAACCGACTGTAGCAGTTATCAGAAATAACGTCTTACCCGATGGCAAAGTCATCAACCAGATCTACTATGGCTCAGGACACCTGTATAACCAAAGCCTATACGATCCTAGCACTGATGAGCATATCGAGTTGCGTCATAGCGAGCGCAACAAGCTGCATCTTGAGATCAGTCGCGAGCAAGGCGCACTCAGCAGCCGCTACCATTATGGGGAGTTTCCCAAACTTTGTGTAACTGCTTATAATCCACTAACAGGAGAATAAGCAATGACTAACCAAACTGACATCAAGAAACTGGCCGAGCAAATGGCTGGTAGCATGAACAGCTTTGATGACATCAAAGACTTTCAAAAGCAGCTCATGCAATCCTTTATCGACACTGCCCTTGAAGCTGAGATGGAAGACCATCTCGGCTACCCCAAGCATGAGAAAGCAGACAAGCCTAATAAGCGCAATGGACACACTAAAAAGACTGTCCGCAGTGATAGCGGCGATCTTGAGATCTCTACCCCAAGAGACCGTGATAGCAGCTTTGAGCCTGTACTCGTCAGTAAGCATCAAACCCGTATTAGTGGCCTTGATGATAAAATCATATTCTTTTATGCCAAAGGTCAAACCACCACCGAGATTGTAGAGAGCATTAAAGAGCTCTACGATGTCGACATCTCAAGCTCTCTTGTCTCAAGAGTCACCGATAACATATTAGAGGACATCACCGCTTGGCAGAACAGACCGCTGAGCAGTGTTTATCCTATCGTCTATTTGGACTGTATTGTCGTTAAAGTACGCCAAGATAAACAGATTATCAACAAGGCTATCTATCTGGCGCTAGGTGTGGGACTTGATGGCAAAAAAGAGCTGCTTGGTATGTGGCTATCAGAGAATGAAGGCGCTAAGTTCTGGCTAGGCGTTCTCACTGAACTACAAAACCGAGGGGTACAAGATATTCTTATTGCCTGTGTAGATGGCTTAAAAGGCTTTAGTGAGGCAATTAATACGGTATATCCAAACACGCAGGTTCAGCTATGTATCGTGCATATGGTACGTTACTCTATGAAGTTTGTACCATGGAAAGATAGGAAGAAAGTAACTGCTGGTTTAAAGGCGGTTTATGACGCTGATACGCTTGAGATAGCAGAGGCTAACCTTGAGCAGTTTAATGAGGTCTGGGGCGATAAATACCCGCATGTGGTTACCTCTTGGCGCAATAACTGGGAGGGCTTAACCGTGTTCTTTGGCTACCCTAAAGACATTCGAAAAGCCATTTATACGACCAATGCTATCGAGTCATTAAATAGCGTGATTCGTACCGCTGTGAATAAGCGTAAGGTGTTTCCATCTGATCAGGCAGCATTCAAAGTGGTGTACTTAGCCACCCAGCAAGCATCGTCAAGGTGGGCGATGCCTATCCGTAACTGGACGTCTGCTCTTAATCGCTTTATGATTATGTTCGATGAGCGCGTTAGTAAGCATTTAATCTAAATGGCAGTTACACAGAATCTGGGATAGGCTCCCATTATGACCCGATGGGACGCTTGACCACGCAGCAAAGCAACAGAGATCAGCACCTCACCATACAGCGTGACTATCACTATGACGCCCTAGGACAACTGACACACCTAAGCGGCCATAGCGTCATCAATCAAGGCAATAAAAACACCCAACCAAGCCTAAACAATCAAACCAGCTTTAAGCGCAATCATCAATACCAGTATGACGCCCAAGGTCGTCTCACCGAACACAAGCTCACCGACTATCAAAACCATACGGGCATCACCGAAGTGTTTGCCTTTGATCCTGCCAGTAATCGTGTGCCTGTAAAGGCTGATGCTGCTATAGATTCATCAACAACAGATCAGGGCAGACCGCGTGAGCTGATCCAAGACGGCAAAAGAATTCGCTATACCTATGACTCTCATGGACGCGTACTCTATAAAACTACAGAAGCCATTAAACATCCTAATACCGCCCCGCGTAGTGCACTACAACTACAATACAACGCCAACAACGAGCTTGAGAAAAGCCTGCGGACTCAGTATCAAGACAACAACATTATTAAAACCCTCACCGAGTATCACTACGACGCCTTTGGACGGCGTATTACCAAGCACAGTGAAACTCGTAACTTTATTCAGAGTAAAGACCAGCTCACACAAAGCCGTCAGACCCAGCATCAGCACACGCATATGCTATGGGACAGTGATTTGCCTATTCAGGAATATACAGACACTCATGTCTATACCACCATCTATGATCAAGGCAGCTTTGTCCCTATTGCGCGCTTAGCTTGGCTACGTGATGATCTGCCAAAAGTGGCTAATGATGAATTAGAACTTTCACAAGGTTGGTATGGTAAAGATAAACCAAATGTTAAAACAGGTATACAGGGCTATCACTATCATAACGACCAGCTTGGTACGCCAAATGAGCTGACTAATGAGAAGGGTGAGGTAATTTGGTTGGCTGATTATGAGGCGTGGGGCAATACTGCGAAATTAGTTTGGAATGAGCAGGTGATTGGTCAGATACAAGTCAGTCAAAATGAGCTACAGCCTATCCGTTTTCAAGGTCAGCACTTTGATGAAGAGACAGGATTGCACTATAACCGTTTCCGCTACTATGATCCTGATATGGGGATGTTTACTACGAGAGATCCAATCGGGTTATTAGGTGACTTAAATGTGTTCGCTTATGCGCCGAATCCTACGGGTTGGACAGACTCATTGGGATTACATCCAGCTGCTGCTGGAGCTCTATCTGCTCTCGCGGCTGCTGGAAGAGCTTTAATAGGCTCAGGTGCTAAAACTAGTGGAAGAGTCATAGGGAAAGTGGCAGGGGAAGTGGCAAGTGCTGAAGAACAATCTTGTACCTCAGCTAATTGTAAAAAGAAGTGCCTTCCAGCTACTGAGGTTAATATTAGGAAAGTATTATCGCCTACCAATGAGAAAACCATACAAAAAAGCGTATCTTCACCAGTAATTCAGGCCTATGTTAATATGATTGAAATGGGGCAAACTAGCATGCCTCCAGTTAAAATGAGTGGTAATACAATTGTCGATGGAAATCATAGATTTATTGCTGCTAAACTTTGCAAAATGAACGCACCAAAAACACAGTGGAATATGTCAATGAGCGATGCTAGTAAAGCATATCCTGTTAGAAACATTAATGTAGATTCATTTGACTGGGGCAACAGATGATAGTACTAAATTATATTAAAGATAATGAACATGACTCAATAGAACTTGAAAGTTTAAATGGTTACGATTTATCAAACATGAATTTACATAGAATTTGGTTTAATAAATTACATAGTGAGAATGCCTTATTCTGTAATGCTAATTTTAGAAGCGCAACGTTTGAAAAATCAAGCTTTGTTAAATGCGATTTTAGTGATAGTGAATTTATCGCTGTAAACGCAAAAGATGTGGTTTTTAGAAAATGTATGTTTAAAGGTACTAAATTTATTAGTAGTGATTTTGAAAACTGTCAATGGCTTGACTGTATTTTTGAGGACTTAACAATTCATAACCTTAATCTTATTGATTGCTCCCCAGATAGGTTTGAATAAAAATGAGCTATGCTGACAAAACCGTACAAGTAAACTTGGTAAACTAAGCGTATTAATCGGAGTTTATCATGGTCAAGAAAATAAGAACCTATAGCACAGAATTTAAAGCTGAAGCCGTTAAGAAGATATCAGACAATAATGGCAATATCTCAGCAACCGCAAAGCAGCTTGGCATTGCCATGCAAACGCTATCGAATTGGCATAACAAAGCCAACCAAGGCAAGCTCAAAGGCACAGAGCAATACGACCCTGATCTTATGACAGCTCTTCAAGAAATAAAGCAGCTCAAGCGGCAGCTCAAAGTTGCCGAAGAGGAGCGAGAGATATTAAAAAAGGCGACGGCGTACTTTGCGAATGAGGAACGTTAAGAAACAGTCTGGGAGACTGTTTTAGTGACGCAAGGCGAAGGGCTATGTCCGCAGTGACAGCTAGTCAGGTACGCCTTCATCAAAGATAACCAGCACTTCTTTACCATCACCACTATGTGCCGCGTGCTAAGGGTTAAGCATTCAAGTTACTACGACTGGCTGAGTCGCGATATCAGCGAGCAGCAGATACATCGCAACCATTGTGAGCTACTCGTTAAAGCCGCTCACAGTGAAACTCATGAGCGCTATGGTGTTGAGCGTCTGCATGCGCATCTAAGTGAGCAAGGTCATAACATCAGTCCCTACATGGTCAGAAGCATCAAAGAGGAATAAAGCATCAAATGCCGTCGCCACAAACGCTTTAAAGTCACCACCGACTCCAATCACAACAAACTGGTCTATCCAAACGTGTTGGATCAAGAGTTTGATGCCAGTCGCCCTAACCAAGCGTGGGCCAGTGACATCACCTATATTTGGACGCTTGAGGGCTGGTTGTATTTAGCGGGAGTCAAAGATTTATATACCAAAGAGCTGGTCGGCTATGCGATCAATAAGCGAATGACCGCAGATCTAGTATGCAAAGCATTGAACATGGCCATCAAGAATAAACAACCAAGCAAAGGGCTAGTCGTTCACTCTGACAGAGGCAGTCAGTACTGTAGCCATGCTTACCACAAGATCATCAAGCAGCATCAGTTTACAGGTTCAATGAGCGCTAAAGGCAACTGCTTTGACAACGCACCCATAGAAAGCTTCTGGGGCATATTGAAGAACGAGCTAGTATATCACCAAGACTATAAAACAAGGTTTGCAGCTATCAGAGATATCATTGGATATATTGAGTTATATTATAATCAGACTAGGATTCAAAAGGGTTTAGGCTATAAATCGCCAAGACAGGTGTGGTTTGATTATTATCGTCAGGCTGCGTAATCAAAATCTCCCAAGTTTATATATACGGGATTGACGGCAGGGGTCAGAGATTGATAGAGGAGCTATTGGTCGAGCTAAGGTATGGTGGTTTCATAGAGGAGCAACCTTTGAAGTGAGATCTACTCCAACTGCAGGAGGACATACTAATCAGTGCACTTATGATGAACAAGGACAACTAATTATTAATCAAATTCCTGCTGCTGGTACTGCAGATTATAGAGCCTGTCCGAATCCTCCTTTCTGCAATGGACATATTGATCATGATGTTGAAACATGGAAATTAGCTGAAAAATTAGGTCGAGAAACTGATTATTATGATGTTAGACCCACAATATACGAAATGTGGTAAGGAATCTAAATGTTCAAACAAATATGTATATTTATTAGCGTCATTCTAATAGTTATGATTATTCCTGGTCTTGACAATTCAATCGACGCTATTAAGTCTGGTAACTTTTTAAATGAGTATGTTCTCAAAGCAATATTCTATTCATATGCTTTTGGAGTTTTTACTGGATATACAATTTATATTCTTTTAAAAAAGATAATTGATATTAAACAATATTCTCTTTTCTTTATTCAGTTAACTGTATCTATAGTAGCTGCATTCGTAATGATAATATATACTATGGCTTTGATGTCAGTCTGATTATATCAATTATTCAAATAATATCGCTTAATAAAGCTCTAACAAATCATCTCACCCAAGCAAGTCAGTGTCGAAGGTGCGAGCACGCTCTCACTCATGACTATGACGCGCTTGGCAACCACCTCAAAATCACCTCACCATACAGCGTGACTATCACTATGACGCCCTAGGACAACTGACACACCTAAGCGGTCATAGTGTCATCAATCAAGGCAATAAAAACACCCAACCAAGCCTAAACACTCAAACCAGCTTTAAGCGCAATCATCAATATCAGTATGACGCCCAAGGTCGTCTCACTGAGCACAAGCTCACCGACTATCAAAACCATACGGGCATTACCGAAGTCTTTGCCTTTGATCCTGCGAGTAATCGTGTGCCTGTAAAGGCTGGTGATAATGCAGATAAAATAACACAAACCGATACGCCGAAGAGTGAACAAGGTCGTCCGCGTGAGCTGATCCAAAACAACCAGCGCATCAGATACACCTATGACTCTCATGGACGCGTACTCTATAAAACTACAGAAGCCATTAAACATCCTAATACCGCCCCACGTAGTGCACTACAACTACAATACAACGCCAACAACGAGCTTGAGAAAAGCTTGCGGA
>NZ_CAJHBJ010000047.1:0-11259 GCF_904846595.1 Psychrobacter sp. HII-4
CCCCAATACTAACCAGTTTCCCCATAACTTGCTCTCTATATTATAGATATAATCTATCTATTATAGTAATAAATAGGTAGGTTTGTATATATTTTATTTAACTGTTTGCAACCCTCTCCAACCTATGACATATAAAAAACAGAATTAAGCTGTCTGATTTAGTGTCTATATTGGCGTAAAGCCACGGTTACCCGTATTTTGGCGTTTACGATTATAGTGATATAGCCTGTTTTTTGCGTACGTTTGTACTTATTCTAAATTACTAGGTAGCCTCTGATTTCACCAATCATACCTCATGGCTCTGTTAATATGCTTCACATAAGCATTTTTCTGTAAGTTACAGGCTTAAGATGATGCCTTGTTTGAGTGCCCTGTTCATTTTTTAATCACATTGCTAATGTACTTAAAATCATTATCGCTTTTCATTTGTATCAAGCGATCTCGGTATTCAATTGACTAACTCTAGATAAGTAACCCCCTTCTAATAGGCAGTGAGAAATCAATATCGCCGTGAGTTCTTTACGGTTATGATCGTCAGTCATATTAAAAAGTTTAAAAGCTCTGCCATCTGTTAACCTCTCATGCATAAAGTCCATGCTTCCAGCTTGATTTAATTTTTCCAGGTATTCCTCTTGGTTTCCGCTCATTCATTTAATTTATAAAGTTGAATTAAATTCATCTTATCTTTAAATAACATCGTTTTTATTCATGTGAGGTTCAAGGTATGATTCATCCCATAAACAAATTAGCTTTTATCTGATGCCTCTAGACGAGAGCTATCAGAGTAGTAAAGGGGACTATCATGACTCAGCCATTTACCTATACCATATCTCGCATACGTTTCGATGAAAACTACGAGCCTGCCGATAGTACACGCCTGACGACCAACTTCGCCAACTTGGCACGCGGCGCAAGTCGTCAAGACAACTTACGCAAAACCTTGAAAATGATCAACAATCGCTTTAATGATCTGGCGCATTGGGATAATCCTACTGCCGATCGTTATTCGGTCGAAGTGGATATCATCTCAGCAGACTTAGACGTGGCAGGCGACGGTCATACTTTCCCCAGTATCGAGATGCTACAAACCACGATTGTCGATCACAAGGATAACTCCCGTATCAGCGGTATGGTCGGCAATAGCTTCTCATCCTACGTGCGCGATTATGACTTTAGTGTGATACTGCCAGCGCATTTTGCCAACCATCCAGAATCAAAGCCGCCAGCGGAGTTTGGTGTGCTGCATGGTAAGCTGTTTCAGCATTTATTGTGTTCAGAGGCTTACCAATCTCAGTTTGATAAGCAGCCGGTGATTTGCTTGAGTGTGTCCAGTAAGAGAACCTATGTGCGTACGGGCAACCAGCATCCGGTATTGGGCGCGGAGTACAAACAGGATGAACATTCATTAACTGATGATTATTTCCATAAAATGGGTCTCACCGTGCGCTACTTTATGCCGACAGGAAGCGTAGCGCCATTCGCATTTTATTTCGCAGGCGACCTGCTCAGCGACTACAGTGATCTTGAGCTGATTAGCGCGATTGCGACGATGGAGACGTTCCAGAAGATTTATCGCCCTGAGATTTATAATGCCAACTCCAGAGCAGGCGCGGTCTATCAGCCCAGTCTCAATTACCAAGACTACTCAAAGACGCAAGTGGTGTATGACCGTGAGGAGCGCAGCCAGCTGGCAGTGAAGCAAGGCAAGTTCACCGAAGAGACATTTATTACGCCTTATCAAGATATCCTAGATGAGTGGGCAGCAGGCTTTGCGGTAGACAAAAGCGCTGATGAACAAGTGGCTTAATAGAGCTTTAGATATTAAATATTATGATACAAAAGATGAGATAACATGCATATATTATTACCGACCTCAACCGCTGGCAGCTTGCCCAAACCCTCATGGCTGGCCGAACCTGAGAAAATTTGGTCGCCGTGGCAACTTGACGGTGAAGAATTGCTTCAGGCAAAACAGGATGCGCTGCTAGTATCGCTACAAGAGCAAGTGCAAGCAGGCGTCGATATCGTCAGTGATGGCGAGCAAACCCGCCAGCATTTTGTGACTACATTTATTGAGCATCTAGATGGCGTCGATTTTGAAAACCGTAAAACCGTTAAAATTCGTGATCGCTATGAAGCAAGCGTGCCATCAGTCGTGGGTGCGGTGAGCCGTCAAAAACCTGTGTTTGTAGAAGATGCCAAGTTTTTACGTAAGCATACTGACAAGCCGATCAAATGGGCGCTGCCCGGCCCGATGACCATGATCGATACGCTGTATGATGGTCACTACAAGAGCCGTGAAAAACTGGCATGGGAGTTTGCTAAAATTCTCAATCAAGAGGCCCGCGAGTTAGAAGCAGCAGGCGTGGATATTATCCAATTCGATGAGCCGGCGTTTAACGTCTTTTTTGATGACGTCAATGATTGGGGCATTGCGACACTAGAGCGTGCTATAGAGGGACTTCAATGTGAGACAGCAGTACATATCTGCTACGGTTACGGCATCAAAGCCAATAACGACTGGAAAAAAACGCTGGGCTCAGAGTGGCGTCAGTATGAGCAAGCGTTTCCTAAACTGCAGCAGTCAAAGATCGATATCGTCTCATTAGAATGTCAAAACTCGCATGTGCCCATGGATTTGATAGAGCTCATTCGCGGTAAAAAAGTGATGGTTGGTGCAATCGATGTCGCCACTAATGATATTGAAACTCCTGAGGAGGTAGCCGATACGCTACGCAAGGCCTTACAATTTGTCGATGCGGACAAGCTGTATCCCTCGACCAACTGCGGTATGGCGCCGTTGTCTCGTGAGGTGGCACGCGGCAAGCTACATGCGCTGAGCGCTGGTGCGGCAATCGTGCGGCAAGAGCTGAGCGTTTAGTAAAACTTAACAAGTTCTGGCTTGTTTAAGCTTATGAGTGGCCTCAGTTAACAAGGTACTTATAGATTTAACGTTTCTCAGGATTGTAGTAATGATAAAAGATATGATTGAAGCCACTGATTTTAGAGATGCCATGGCGCTATTGCCCACGGCGGTCAATGTGATCACCACCAATGGTCCGTCAGGCACTCATGGGTTTACTGCCTCGGCGGTATGTAGCGTCACTGATACACCGCCGACACTGCTGGTATGTATGAATCAAGCCGCGCGCTCACATGAGCATTTTGTGGACAATAGAGTCTTGAGCGTCAATGTGCTTGGTGCCCAGCATGAACACTTATCCAATGCTTTTGCTTCTAAACTAAGCTCAGATGAGCGCTTCGAGCAAGGAGTTTGGACTAAACTTGTGACAGGCGCGCCTATCCTGAAAGATGCGCTAGTGAGCTTTGATTGTGAGATTGAGCACATTCAAGAAGTGGGTACGCATAGTGTGCTGATGTGCCGAGTGGTCGCTATCAAACCTCCAGAATCCCCAAGCGGGCAAGATGAGAGTTTAGTGTATTTTAACCGTGCTTATCATTACGTCGGTCAAGTTGAGCTTGTATAAGTCATAACTGGCATTAATATAGAGCACTTGCTCAGAAAATAAAACTATATAAGAAGACACTATCCCGTGGAACTACTCATTTTTTTAATCATAGGTGCACTAGCAGGGTTTGCGGCCGGGCTTTTCGGCGTGGGCGGTGGCACCATTATCGTACCGCTGTTATTTATCGTCTTTACCCAAATGGATTACAGTCCTGATACGGTCATGCATCTGGCACTAGGCACCTCGCTGGCGACCATCATTGTCACTTCGATCAGCTCGCTGATGGCGCATAATAAAAAGGGCGGCGTCATGTGGCCAGTCTTTAAAAATCTAGCACCTGGTTTGGCGCTAGGGTGTTTTTTGGGAGCAGGGATAGCTGGGCAAATATCAGGGTTATATCTGCAGCTTATTGTCGGGGTGTTTTTGCTGTGGGTCGCTTATAGAATGTTTACCGCTGGTAAAAGACGTACACATATGAGTGATGCGAGTCATACGCCTGTGGTATTACCGTCTAAACCCAAGCAACTTGCGGCAGGTGGTATTATTGGTGTGGCTTCGGCCATTTTTGGTATTGGCGGTGGCAGCTTAACGGTGCCGTATCTCACCCGTTATAATGTGATCATGCAAAAAGCGGTAGGCACCTCAGCGGCGTGTGGTTTGCCGATTGCCATTGCTGGTGCGCTCGGCTTTATGTTCTTTGGTATGCAGCAGCAAGTTGATGTACCCAATACCATTGGCTTTGTGCATATTTATGCCTTTTTGGGCATTGCGAGTATGAGCTTTTTTACCGCTAAAGTTGGGGCAAAAGTCGCTCATATGCTCTCACCGCCACTGTTAAAGAAGTGCTTTTCGGTATTGTTATTCGTAGTGGGACTTTATTTTCTTTATAAAGGGTTGGTTTAGAGAATGATATTTGTATAATAGGGCGTGTTCTCTTTAGAATGAGAACACGCCCTAATCATATTATTGTGGCTAACAACATTCACTAAACCCTTTGCGATCTAGTAATGCTATACAGTAAAGGGTTTAATTCATAAAAAGCATTGTACGAGAGTAATTAACCATCATACTCAATCTACGCTAAGTTACTGATTTTGTTGAAAGGAGTTTGGGGCTCAGAATAATAAAGTATCATACTAAACACATAATTTTTAGGATGATTATATTTAAAGCACTTATAAATCAACGTCTTGTCGAGTGAGTATGATGTTTTAATACTCAGTATGAATCTTTATTACTCACCCACAAGCATTTAAAATCAATGAGTTGTGTCATTCAACCGTCACTGATTTTGCGAGGTTACGAGGCTGGTCGACATCTGTGCCGCGCATCACGGCCACATGGTAGGACAGTAGCTGCACAGGTATGCTATAGACGATGGGGGCCAGTGTCTCGCAAACCTCAGGCACATAGACCATGTGCATTCTATCTTCTGCAACCATCTTGCTCTCTTCACTGGCGAAGACAAACAGCTCGCCATGGCGCGCATGCACCTCTTGCATGTTGGCTTTGAGTTTATCAAACATACTATCTTTTGGCGCGAGCACCACGATTGGCATGTCTTTATCCACCAAGGCTAATGGGCCGTGTTTTAGCTCGCCGGCGGCATAGCCTTCAGCGTGGATATAAGAGATCTCTTTTAGCTTCAATGCGCCTTCTAGTGCAATAGGAAATTGTAAACCGCGACCTAAAAACAAGCAGCTTTTCTTATATTCAAAATGCTCGCTCATGACTTTGATAGGCGCATCGAGGTGTAAGCTGGCATGCAGTTGGCCGCGCAGCGCTTGTAATTTATCTAGCAGCGTGCTCAGTTTCTCGTCTGTCATGCGCGCTTGGACGGCGCCTACCTTTAACACCAGCAGCATCAAGGCGGCCAGCTGAGTGGTAAAAGCTTTGGTGGAAGCGACACCAATCTCAGGGCCCGCCAGCGTCGGCAAAAAGATATCGGTCTCGCGTACCAAAGACGACGTCGGTACGTTGCACAGTGCCAAGCTCACAAGACCGGCTGGTGTGTGTTTTTGAATATCGCGTAGCGCCGATAAGGTATCGGCTGTCTCACCAGACTGCGAGATACAAATGACCAGTGTGTTATCGACGACGACCGGATTGCGGTAGCGGAACTCACTAGCCACTTCAACTGAGCACGGCACACGAGTGAGACTTTCAAACCAGTACTTTGCCACCAAACCTGCGTGATAACTGGTACCACAAGCGATGACTTGGACCTGTTTAATGCCTTTTAACTGCGTTTCATGACGCTGTAAAAAATCATCACGCAGCTTAGATGGCGCATCGCTATCTACTGCCATCTCAATGGTACGAGCAACTGCATCTGGCTGCTCGTAGATTTCTTTGAGCATATAATGTCTGAACTCGCCTTTATCGGCATTATGCTGGGCGGCGTCAATCTCATGTATTTGACGTTTTACTTTTACACCATCTGCATATACGTCAATGCTGTCGCGTGTCAGCTTGGCGATATCGCCTTCTTCTAGATACATAAAGCGGTTGGTCACGGGCATAAGTGCTAGCTGGTCGGACGCGATAAAATTCTCGCCGATCCCCACACCGATGACCAATGGCGAGCCTAGACGCACGGTAATCAGCTCATCTGGGCAATCGATATGCACAATGCCAAGGGCAAAAGCGCCGTGCAACATAGGAATGACCGCACGCACCGCTTCTAATAATTCAGATGTGGTTTTATAGATATCATTGATTAAGTGCGCAACGACCTCGGTATCGGTCTGTGAGGTAAACTCGTAGCCTTTTGCTATCAGCGTTTCTTTAAGCTCGGCATAATTTTCCACAATACCATTATGCACCACCG
This sequence comes from Psychrobacter sp. HII-4, assembly GCF_904846595.1. Taxonomy (NCBI): domain Bacteria; kingdom Pseudomonadati; phylum Pseudomonadota; class Gammaproteobacteria; order Moraxellales; family Moraxellaceae; genus Psychrobacter; species Psychrobacter sp. HII-4. The sequence goes on from NZ_CAJHBJ010000047.1 coordinate 6,301, forward strand.
CGATCTTACCAGAGATATGCGGATGGGCGTTGCGCTGGGCAGGCTCGCCATGTGTGGCCCAGCGGGTATGGGCAATACCGATATGACCATCAAAAAACTCAGGATTGACGGCGACGGCATCGACTAAGGCTTGTACCTTGCCCACTTGGCGTTCGCGATGCAGCTCGCCATCACGAATGACCGTTAGGCCAGCGGAGTCGTAGCCGCGGTATTCTAAACGTTTTAGTCCTTCAAGTAAGATATTGGCGATATTACGCTCAGCCACTGCTCCAACGATTCCGCACATAATTATTCCTTAAATTTTATGTTCTCATACCATGTGATTTGAAAAGATGCCAATACATGGATAATCATTAATCTGTCAATAGGGCGTGTTGAACATTCAACCATGGCACTGACAGAGACTATTTTTTAGACGATTCGAAGGTAAAAATAGTAAGCTTAGTCGCTCTAAGCGTCTATTTTTACCAATGAAGCGGCAAAAAAGAGTCCTGTCCCTACGGCTGATGCTAAAATTGCGCCATACTGCGTTGCAAATCTAGCTAAGGCATCTGCATTATCGTCGCTTTGCGCCTTGTCTGGAACAATTTTAGCGATCAGCAGTGCCTATTTATGAATGTTCAACACGCCCTATAAATAAGCAGCACCACAAATTATTGTCGTACTGCCTTAGTGGTCTTACTATCGTTTTTATCGAGTTGACGATCACCGCCGTCTTTATTTTTTAGTTGGACGCTGAAAGTTCTCTTTTTGCGTTTGCCGAGCGCGGCCAAACGCCAAGGCACTAGCATCGACATCCTTGGTAATCACCGAGCCTGCCGCTACAGTCGCTGTATCACCGATGGTAACCGGCGCCACCAAGCTGGCATTGGAGCCGATAAAGGCGTTGTCCTCGATGATGGTTTGTGACTTATTGACACCATCATAATTACAGGTAATGACACCTGCACCGATATTGACGCCTGTCCCGACAGTCGAGTCGCCCACGTAGCTTAAGTGATTGACTTTGCTGCCCTGACCGATGGTGGATTTTTTGATTTCGACAAAATTACCGACTTTGCTCTGGTCTGCTAGTACGCTTTCAGGACGCAAATGCGCAAAAGGCCCGACATCGACACCAGCGCCAATCTTGGCATGATCAATGACGCAGTAGGGTTTGATATGACAAGCATTGCCGATATGAGCGTTTTTGATGACGCATCCTGCCTCGATATAGACATTGTCGCCTAAGGTACAATCACCCTCGAACACCACGCCAACATCGACAAACACATCTTGACCGGCGCTTAGGGTCCCTCGAATATCGACACGACTAGGATCGGCAAACTGCACGCCGGCTTCTTGTAAGTCGGCGACTAACTTTCCTTGCCACGTCCGCTCTAAGCTAGCGAGCTGCTGACGATTGTTGACGCCTTCAATCTCAAAGGTATGCTCAGGCTCAATCGCAGCGATGGCGATACCATCGGCCACGGCCATCTTGACGATATCTGTCAGATAGTATTCTTGTTGGGCGTTGTCGTTTGATAGTTTCGGCAAGTATTTATGAAGCAGGGCATTATCGATGCAGTAAATGCCGCTATTGATCTCTTTGATGGCTTGCTCATCAGCGCTGGCATCTTTTTGCTCAACGATGGCTTCGATATTACCGTTGTTGTCACGTTTGATGCGGCCTAGCCCAAATGGGTTATCTACCGTTAGCGTCAGCATCGACATGCCATCGGTATTGGCCGACTTTAATGCGGTTAACGTCTGGCAACTGACCAATGGTACATCACCATAAAGAATCAGACTTTGACCGTCTTTTGGCAAATCAGACAGCGTGACCTTGACCGCATGCCCGGTCCCTAGCTGCTCAGTTTGCGCCACCCAAGTAAGGGCTGACTGGGCATACTGGGTGGTGATTTCAGCTTTGACTTGCTCGCCGCCAAAACCATGCACGATGATGGTCTCATCGACCGTCAGCTGGTGACAGGTGTCTAAAACGTGAGCGAGTAAAGACTTGCCAGCCAGTGTCTGCAGGACTTTGGGTTTGGCCGACTGCATACGTGTGCCTTTACCCGCTGCTAGGATAATTACCGAAAGAGGAGAAGTCATAATGGCCTACAAATGTAACAAGATGTGATTTGAATTATAACGTAAATGCGTAACCAACCAAACTGCTAAGTCGTGATATCTTTGTAACGTCTTATTTGCAGCGTCACGAAATGTGCTCACGACTCATAGCAGCATCAGTTAGCAAGCGATAATACGCTACTATAAAGAGCAATCCAAACAAGTGCCGCCATGATACCTGCGATGATGTCATCGAGCATGATACCTAAGCCACCGGCGACTTTTTTATCTGCCCAGCCGATCGGTGGTGGCTTGATGATGTCAAAAAAACGAAACAGGATAAAGGCGATAAGAAGCGCGATGAGAGAAGAGGTTTGGCTGATATTTTGCCAAAAACTGCTATCGGCAACGCCCATATAAGACATCGGTAGCAAGGTGAGCCACATACCCGCCCATTCATCCCAGACGATATGCGGGTTATCGTGACCGCCCATCAGAGTGGAGGTTCTGCCGCATATTGAGTTACCAACGACACAAGACAATATAGTGATTATCAAAAACGGCAAAAAGCCGAAACTCATAAGCGGTATCGCGACGAGTAGCCCGCCCACTGTCCCCCATGTGCCAGGGGCACGGCGCGGCAGGCCACTACCGAGACCAATACCGAGCCAATAAACCGCACGATCGAGCGTGCTGGCCGTGGCAGGTAGAGGCGGGCAGTCATTGGCTTGCCGGATATCAGGCTTAGATAGATCATGATCGGTCATGGATTAACCTGCAAAGTGTTGGTAACCCGTCAGCGTGGGCCATGTGGCAAAAGGGGCAGGGTGCGTCGGTGTTACCCGCTGTCCTTGATAATACAGCTCAGCATGCACGTTGGTTGCCGTGTCTGCCTTGGCCAATGCTATCACCTCGCCAATACAAGTCACTGGCGTGTCACTGATATCGTTGACGGGTGGCTCGATATCAGCAGGTAAAGTAAAAGCCAGCTCATAGTCGTCGCCACCTGCCAGCTGGCATAGTAAGCGCTCAGATACATCCACGCTCGCTAACGCTTGGCTGGTTGGCAGCTGCTCTAAATCAAGACGTATGCCAACGCCACTTTGCTCGCAGATATGCCCAAGGTCTTGATACAGACCATCAGAGATATCGATCATCGCTGTGGCGCCCACTTTGGCCAGCGCGGCCCCTAAGGTGATACGCGGCGTCGGCATGTGCAAGCGATGCGCCAGCGCTATGCCTTGGCTGCTATCAGGATGCTGCAGCGCATATGCAGCATCCCCAAGCGTGCCTGATACATAGACTTTATCACCGACTTGCGCGCCTGAGCGATAGACGGCTGGTGTATCAGCGGCTAAAAACCCTTGCGCGCTAACACTTAACACTAAGTTATCGCTGCGCGTGGTATCACCGCCTATCAGAGTCACGCCAAAGAGCTGGCAGGCATGAAACAAACCCTTGGCAAATTCAGTGAGCCAAGTCTCATTTACCAAGCGCTCAGGCAATGCCAGCGCCAACAAAATACTGTGCGCCGCCGCACCCATCGCAGCGATATCTGAGACATTGACCGCGACCGCTTTATAGCCAATTTGAAAGGCTAATTGATTTACTTCATCCCAATCGGCGCTAAAATGCCGCCCTTGAACGAGAGTATCAATGCAGCTGACCAAGCGCGCGCCCGTAGGCACGCTCATCACCGCCGCGTCATCACCGATGCCTTTTTCGACGTCCGTTGCCGTGCGTGCTGGCGATATTTGCATCTGTGCAAAGATGCGCTCGATCAGCTCAAATTCATTCATGGTTAGTCTTTACTTTTTTCGTCTGAATTGACAAGGTTTGAGTCCTGTAGCCCAACATCGGCGGCAGTGCTCTCAGGGGTAGGCGCGGCTGCTGCCTCATTATGTCCCTGTGCACTGGCTTTTTTACTGGCTCTATAATCACTGATATTTGCCTGAGCCTTGTTAGCACGTGGCCGTTTAATGGCTTTATTGGCACTGATACGAGGTTTGCCAGTTGTGGTCGGCGTCTCGCTGGTGTCGTCAGCGTTAGTGACAGCCTTGGTTTCATCAGTAGTTTGCGGCTGTGCGGCAGGTGCAGCGGCTTTTTGTGAGCTGCGGCGGTTGGCCTTGATGTCGGCCTGTACTTCGAGGTCACGCAGATCTGTGGCCATTTTATCGAGCACCGCGTTGATTAACTTGTGCGCGTCAGTGGCGCCAAAGTGAGTGTTGAGCTTCATTGCTTCATCTAGTACCACTTTATAAGGAATCTCTAAGCGGTTTTGCAGCTCATAGGCACCAATCAATAAAATAGCATGCTCAACGGTGTCTAATTTATCGATATCGCGATCGAGATGCTGACTGATAAGCGCATCTAGCGCTTCGATTTGTTCGGGAATATCGCGCATCATTTCGTGATAGTAGCCGATATGTACCGTATGCATGGCGTTGGTCGCACGGGTGCGCGCGGCGATATCGTGCGGTGCATTATCTTTCCAGCCAAGCTTACCGTCTTTATCAAAACGACGGTCGGTGACCAGCCATTCATATAAGCCTTGCATAGCAAAGCGGCGCGCCTTACGTACGGCAGTATGGGTCGTCTTATAAGTCGACTCACTCATATCGAAGTTTTGTTCCTCACTGCTAGCACCCGCTTTATCAGTAGGATTGCTAGTAGTTTTTGCCGTCTTTGCTTCATGGATAGCGCGTTTGAGTTGGTCAGTCATGAAAAATACCTAAGGTTTAAACAAAAAGTTTAACTAAGTGAATAAATAGCCAATAAAATACCCCACTCTCAACTTGAAATAAGCAAATCAAACTGAAGAGGCGGGTTACCAAGTTTTTTATTGAGTACAAAGCACAGATTATGCGACAGAATCTTACGAATCAATCGATGAGACAAATGCCATAA
>NZ_CAJHBJ010000048.1:0-10577 GCF_904846595.1 Psychrobacter sp. HII-4
TTTATGGCATTTGTCTCATCGATTGATTCGTAAGATTCTGTCGCATAATCTGTGCTTTGTACTCAATAAAAAACTTGGTAACCCGCCTCTTCAGTTTGATTTGCTTATTTCAAGTTGAGAGTGGGGTTATACTTGGTTTAAAATGTCAAAGCCATCTATAGAAGGGCTGCGACTTGCTTTAATTGATAACAAATCTTCTGTTATACGTTCAGACTCTGAAAACCAAAACCCTAATCAAACTTCAAACACTAGAATTCAATCTATTACTATAAGTGATACAAAATATGCAGGGCGCTCTAACCCACTAACTATTTCTTTTAGTCCATGGCTAAACACAATAATCGGTGGTAGAGGAAGTGGTAAATCATCAGTATTAGAGTTTATCAGATTAGGTATGGATAGATCTCGTGATGTTAATAAGCTAGAGCCTAATAACGAAGTTCGTAGAACATTTGAAAACTTTATTCAGACTTCTAAATCGAGAGACTCTGAAGGTGTATTACTAGAAAACACTCAGATTAACTGTCAATATTATAAAGATTCAGCTTTTTACTCGTTAAATTGGAGTACAGATCGACCTAAAGTGAAAATTAAAAAGAAAATAGGGAATGATTGGATTGAAGAAGATGGAGAAGCCTATTCCCGCTTCCCAGTAAAAATTTTCAGTCAAAAACAAATTTATGATTTTGCTAAAAACCCAAATGCACTTCTTAATTTAATTGACCAATCCTCAAGCGTCCAGTATCAACAATGGAACATGCAGTGGGAAGAGGAAACCAGTCGCTATTTTTCCTTATGTGCTAAAAAGAGAGAGTTAGAGAATCAAATATCTCATAAGCCGACTTTAGTAGGCCAATTAGCAGATACTAAACAAAAAATATCAGTAATTGAAGACTCTGGACATCAAGACTTACTAAAAAATTATCAATCTTATGAAAGTAAAAATCGTCTCATTTTAGAATATGAAGGTGAAATTAAGACCTATATTCAATCATTTAAAAATTTAATCGATGAACAGTCACCTTTTATAGATTTAAATGAGATTGACCCAATCGGTGATAGAAAAACAACTGATAACATAAATACTCTATCTAACCACTTAGAAAACTTTAAGCAAAATATAATAGACCATGTTAGTTTACTAGAGGGTCAACTAGGTACTTTCAAAGACAACTATCTTCAAAGCGACTTTAAAAATGAACATACTAGTGCCGTGAACGAGCATGAAGAGCTCATTAGCACACTAGCAGAAAAAGGAATTAATGATCCTAAACAGTATTCTAGCTTGATTAGTACAAAGCTATCATTAGAAAAGAGTATTGATGAACTATTTGAGATTGAAAATCAAATTAAAAAAATAGATGATGATATTAATGTCTCATATCAGTCGATAGTTAATTTAAGGATGAAACTAACACAAAGTAGAATGGTATTTCTAGATCAGTATTTAAGCAACAACGATGTGATAAAAATCGAGATACTACCTCTGTGCGATAAATATAATTTAGATAATACATTTAGAAAGATAATAGGTAAAAATGATAATACTTTCATTTCAGATATATATGACTCTGATAAGGAATCAGGTTTTCTTTATGAATTAAATAAAGAACTAGAGACTACTGCTAAATCCAATAGCTCTAACCTTGAAGATACATTTTCAGTTTTAAATTCACTCAAAGAATTACTTTCAAACCAGTCTTCAGACGAAGGATTTTATTCAAATTCTAGTAAACGATTTAGAGACTTATTAGATAATTTAAGTCCAAACATAAAAGACGCAATTCAAACTTGGTTCCCAGAAGATAACCTAATAGTAAAGTTTCATGATGGAAGGAAATTTAAGGATGTTGCTCAGGGTTCTGCTGGACAAAAGGCTTCCGCTATATTGTCTTTCCTTCTTTCGTATGGCTCAGAACCTTTAATTTTAGACCAACCTGAAGACGATCTTGATAATGGTCTAATATCTAGTCTCATTGTTTCAAAACTTCATGAGTCAAAGAGAGAGAGACAGATAATTATTGTCACTCATAACCCTAATATCGTTGTTAACGGTGATTCTGAATATGTTATTGCTCTTGAAGAGAGAGGTCAGATTAACGTAAACGCATCTGGAGCTTTACAAGAAGTAGAAGTTAGAAAAAACGTTTGCGAGATTATGGAAGGTGGTGAAACAGCTTTACAAAAACGTTATAACCGTATGTTTAACATTTAGTTTTTTTAGTACTTAGTTAAAGTTGTGTCAGTCAGACTGTTTAATCAACATAAATCAAGCTTTATATACTATTGTAAACTCTGCCGTAAGTGCGTTTTAGCCTCGACTGGAGCGGTTATCCTGCTAACGACGGTAGCGATGCAAGCCGTGGCTGGTGGTGGTCGCTCGTTTAAAGCGAACGCCAGCGGCTAAGCAGATAATAGCGGACGGCAGGATTGACTACCCTATTCAACGCAGTACAAAATTAGCTTAGGTTTAAACTCCACCAAAAGCCGCATAAACCCGATTCAATCCCTCACGCAGCAGCGTTTTCGGACACGCCACATTGATACGCATTTTAAGATATCCCTCGCGGCCGTATTTAATCCCTGAATTTAGCTCAACTTTGGCGTCACGCAGTTTGTCATAAAGCGCCTGATCATCTTGCACGTATGCCGAGCAATCGAGCCAAATCAAATACGACGCCTCAGGGCGCATGACCTTGATATCAGGCAGATGCCCTGCTAAAAACTCTAGCGTGATTTCGATATTGTGTTCAATATAAGCCAGCACTTGTTCCAGCCACTCTCCGCCCTCTTCATAAGCGCTTTTCATCACCGTATAGGCAAATAAGTTCAGCTCATATTCATCATTTAAATGTTGCTGTTGGCTGATTTTTTTGATTAAAGCGTCATCTTTGGCAAAGATCATTGAGCCTTTGATACCCGCCACGTTAAAGGTTTTGGTCATGGAGGTCAAGCTGACCACTTTGTGCGCGTAACCTGCTGCTTCTGCTAGCTTTAATAAAGGCGTAAAGGTATGACCAGTCAAGGTTAAATCTTGATGAATCTCATCACTGACAATCGCTACATTATGCTTTTTACACAGTGTAAGTAGTGCTTTAAGCTCATCAATAGTCCAGACGCGCCCGCCCGGATTATGCGGGTTGCATAGCAAGTATAGCTTAACCTTATGCTCGATAATTTTAGCTTCGATATCGGCCAAATCGAGCAGATACTTGCCATTGCCTTCCTTTAACGCAGACATCACAAGCGTGCGCTTATTTTGCTGCACCTTAGTCATAAACGGTGTATAAATGGGATCATTGACCAGTACCGCGTCGCCTACTTCGGTAAAAACATGCATCATCAGCGCTAGACTTGGCACGACCCCTGGCGAGAATAGGATTTTGTCCTTAGTTAACTGCAAACCATAACGACTACCGTGCCAATTGATAATCGCCTTATACAAAGTATCAGTCGGTTTGGTATAACCCAAAATACCGTGATCCACCACACGCTGCACACTATCTAAAACAGGCGGCGCGGCTTTAAAGTCCATATCGGCGACCCATAGCGGAATAGTGTCATCAATATAGTGCCACTTAAGTGATCCCGTACCGCGTCTATCGATGATTTGGTCGAAGTTATATTGCACTGGTATTGTCCTTGGTCGTACGGTTAAAGAAAGCTTTACATCATGCGTTCGGTAGCGTTACGAGTCTCTACCTACCCTTAAACTCAGGCTCGCGGCGCTCAACCATCGCCATTGCGCCCTCCTTTGCGTCTTCTGAATGAAATAAATGCGGCAGATAACCATGAATATTAGCCAGCGCTGACTTTGCACCATTACGGCTGGCATCCTGCGCCGAGGATAGTAGCCCTTTTACCCCAAGTGGCGCAGCGGTGCAAATCTCTTTGGCAATCGTTAGCGCGCGCTCGTACTCCTCACCATTGGGTACGACTTCACTGACTAGGTTTAGTCTATCGGCGGTTTGCGCGTCAAAGTTTTTACCGGTTAATAGATATGGCATGGCTTTTTGCCAGCCTGCCGCCGCGACAAAGCGTACCGTCGCCCCGCCAAACGGCATGATACCGCGCTGCACTTCCATTTGGGCAAAGTTGCAACTGTCGCTTACTATCACCACATCACTATTGAGCATCAGCTCAATCCCAGCGGTAAAGCAGGTGCCTTGTATCGCCACCACGACAGGTTTGGTGCGCAGCTTACCGCCGATACCCCATGGATCGATTTCCTTATCATTAAATTCAAACGCGCCTTTATTCCATTTATCTTGCAGCTCCATCAGATCAAGACCAGCGGTAAAGTGCTCGCCATGTGCGAAGATGAGCGCACAGCGTAGATTATCGTCGTTCTCATAATCTGTTAATGCCTCGGAGAGTTGTTTGATCATATGGCTGTCAAAGGCATTGCGTTTGTCGGCGCGATTAAGCCCGATGAGACAAATGTAGCCGTCAGTTTCATAAGTGATGCGATTGCTTGTATCGTTTGGGGTGGTCATGGTTATATCCTTTTTAGGTTTGTCGTTATCGTAGGGTGTGATCTCATTTTTAAAATAATGCTACTGACTTTTAATATAGACATCCCTATCCTATAACACAAGATGAAAAGCACTAGCATCGGTAGCAGTTGACCTTAAAATTAATAGCTGCCACTATTATTAATCTTACGATACTCCTTAGTAACCACTAGAGCATTTTATGGAATTTTGGCACGGTTTTTTGCTTATCACGAGCGTGCATCTACTTGCAGCGGCATCCCCTGGCCCTGACTTTGTTTTAGTTTCACGTGAAACATTAACCAAAGGTCGACGTACAGGTCTGATTTGTAGTTTGGGTATTACCTTAGGTCTTGCCGTGCATATCATTTACTCGGTATTAGGACTGGCGGCAGTGATTGCCCACTCACAGCCACTATTAACTGCTATCAAATGGTTAGGCGGCGCGTATCTGATTTATTTAGGTTGGCAAGGAATTGGCGCTAAACCCAAACAACCAGTAGAAACGACAACTTTTACTAATAATGTTAATAGCAACAGTAATAGCAATGTTACAGATAAAACTGAATCTAGCTTCGCTACTCTGCGCCGAGGTTTTTTTTGCAACGTCTTTAATCCCAAAGCGCCAGTCTACTTTGTCGCTATATTTACTTTAGTATTATCACCCGATATTCCGCTTTGGCAACTCTCTATCTACGGCGTATGGATGATGGTATTACAGATGGCGTGGTTTAGCACGGTGGTGATGCTACTATCGATTCCTGTCATCCTCAAACGTTTTCAGCGTTTTGAGCATTGGATAGATCGTATATTAGGTAGCGCAATGATTGTATTGGGCTTAAACCTGATCTTCCGTAGCCGATAAACCATTTAGCGTTGATCAAATCTGCTAAACTAGACGGTTATCTTCAGACTTTATAGCCTACTACTATGACTAATCCCTCTTCTAGAAATAACCGTCCAAAACATAGAAATAGATCCCCAGCAACCGCCAAAAAACTCGGTCAATTGCATCCGCGCAATCCGCATCAAGGTCGCTATGATTTTGAGCTACTGACCCGCGCGCTACCTGAACTTGCCGATTACACCATTACTAACCCAAAAGGCGAACCGACGATTAATTTCTCTGATGCCAAAGCCGTACGTGTGCTTAATCAAGCACTACTCGCGCACTATTATGGCATTAAGTTTTGGGATATCCCTGAAGGTTATTTGTGCCCGCCGATTCCTGGGCGCGCCGATTACATTCATTATATTGCCGACTTGTTGGCGCAGACTACTCATGTGAGCGAAGACAATACGCCGCCTACAGGCAAAGATATTCATGCACTTGATATCGGCACTGGTGCCAGTGCTATATACCCTATTGTTGGCAGCCAAAGCTATGGCTGGCGCTTTACCGCGAGCGACATCGATCCGGTCTCAGTGAATACGGCGACGGTAATTAGCCAAGCCAATCCCAAGCTTAAAGGCGCGATTAAGATCAAACTGCAACCTGAACCTAAGCATATCTTTAAAAATATTATCGGTCGGCAGGACTATTTTGACGTCGTCGTGTGTAACCCACCTTTTCATGCCTCATTAGAAGAAGCGATGCAGGCCAATAGCCGTAAACAGCATAATTTGCAGCGCCATCGCGGCAAAAACGAAAGCGCGCAAATCAGTCGTCACTCTACAAAGTCAGGCAATGCCGCGCAAAACCTTAACTTTGGCGGTCAACATAAAGAATTGTGGAGTGAGGGTGGCGAGATTGCTTTTTTAAGTAATATGATAAGAGAAAGCCAGCAGTTTGCTGCACATGTAGGCTGGTTTACCAGCTTAGTGTCTAAGTCTGAAAACGTGAAACCTTTACAGCAACTACTAAAAGATCTTGATGTGGCGCAAATGCGTATTATTGAGATGAGCCAAGGTCAAAAGAGCACGCGGGTCTTAGCTTGGCGTTTTGATACTGACGAAGCGTAATTATTGCTAAAGCGTACCTTTAGCGTTTCATGTGAAACAAAAAACCGCTTTGGCTATCAAAGCGGTTTTTTTAATCCATTTAGATGACTATATAAATTGAATTAAGGGCATACCCTAGCCAACAAACATGACCTTTAAGCCGATGAGTATGAGTACAAAGCCGCCGAGCGCTTCTGCCTTATCTTCAAGATACGTACCTGATTTTTTGCCCAAATAGATGCCGATAGCGCTAAAAACAGCTGTGACAATCGCAATGATTACACACGCTAGCCACGCATTGAGCGCCAACAGGTTAAGTGTAAAACCAGCAGCCATCGCATCGATACTGGTGGCAATCGCTAGGGTAAACATGGTGCGATGACTGATGTTTTTCTTTCGGCTATCGTTTATAGAAGCCGCTTCATAATTTACTCGTAGCCCCTTATCTACGGTCTCTTCTTCATCGGCAATAAACACCTCATAAAGCATCTTACCACCAAGGCCAATAAGAATAAATCCACCGATCCAAGGCGCCGCAGCAGCCAACCAACCTAAGAGTGCCGCGCCTAATAAATAGCCGATAAGTGGCATCACACCCTGCGCAATACCAAAATATAACGCAGCATAAATAGCCAAACGCAAGGTATAGCGCGGGCTTTGTTGTTGCGACTTAGCGCCCAGTCCAATCGCAACTGCGAACGCATCCATCGCTAGCGCAATAGCGAGTAACAGTACTTCAATCATCTGATATCCATCAATTAGAATTGCCAGCTTATGACAATTTACTTATAAAAGTTTCACGTGAAACAAAATTATTATTAAAAAAATACCGCCTTGGAAACCAAAGCGGTATTTTGTATAAACGCTAAACCTTAGATATCAAGGTTAGAGACCGTTAATGCGTTTTCTTCGATAAACACGCGGCGCGGCTCGACATGATCACCCATTAAACAGGTGAACATATGATCGGCAGCGATAGCATCTTCGATGGTAACGCGTAGCATACGGCGATTCTCTGGGTCCATCGTCGTGTCCCAAAGCTGATCAGCATTCATCTCACCTAGACCTTTGTAGCGCTGGATAGCTAGGCCGCGGCGCGCATCGAGCATCATTTGCTGCCAGAGGTAATCAAAATCGCGTATCGGAATATCTTTAGTAGTACCACTACCCGCTTCACGGCGAATAAAGGCGCTATCTTCTAACAAAGTATTCCACTCCGCTGATAAACGCAGCAGCTTACTATACTCACCCGAGTTGATAAAGCTAGCATCGAGCAAGTAATGATGCGCCAGCTGATGCACATACACCGTGATACGAGGTAGCCACTGGGCCTTGGTCGATAAGGCATCGCTATCAGCCGCTTCACTCTCATCAGCAGTCAATGCGGGGGTCATACCCAGCAGATCAGCGGCAGCAGCATCCATATTTTCTGGTTGCGGCTCATGGATATTGACCAGCTCAATCTCAGGGCTTAGTTCATCACCGAATTGATTCAGCTGAGTTTGTAGCTGCGCCTGCCACTCCTGCATCGCTGACTTATCATAAGTCATTTCTGTGCTCAGTTTCGGCGTATGCGTTAGCGCATCTAACAGCGTCGCTGGGAAACGAATTTGCAAACGAGCTTTGATCAGCTGAGTTTGGTTATAGTCGTTAAGCAGTGTCTCAAGCGCTTGACCAGTAATCGCTGGCGCATCTTCAGAGACGTGCAGCTTGGTATTATCAATCGTTGAGGACAATAGATAAGCTTTTAGTGCTTCATCGTCTTTTAGATACAGCTCTTGACGACCTTTTTTCACTTTATACAATGGCGGTTGTGCGATATAAATATAACCACGCGCAATCAGCTCCGGCGTTTGACGGAAGAAAAAGGTCAGCAGTAGCGTACGAATATGTGACCCATCAACGTCAGCATCAGTCATAATGATGATTTTGTGATAGCGAACTTTATCCGGATCATATTCATCAGGGCCGATACCACAGCCAAGTGCGGTGATTAGGTTGCCTACTTCAGCAGATGATAGCATCTTGTCAAAACGTGCGCGCTCGACGTTCAAGATTTTACCTTTAAGCGGCAAGATAGCCTGAGTTTTACGGCTACGACCTTGCTTTGCCGATCCGCCCGCAGAGTCACCCTCCACGATGTAAAGCTCTGATAGTGATGGATCTTTTTCTTGGCAATCTGCCAATTTACCTGGCAGACCAGCGATATCTAACGTAGTCTTGCGGCGCGTCATCTCACGTGCCTTGCGGGCAGCATCACGAGCTCTAGCGGCATCGATAATTTTATTGGCAATCGCTTTAGCCGCACTTGGGTTTTCAAGCAAATAATCATTAAACTTATCGTGCATCGCCGATTCGACTGCTGACTTGACTTCGCTCGATACCAGCTTGTCTTTGGTCTGGCTAGAGAATTTCGGATCAGGCACCTTCACTGAGACAATCGCACTTAACCCTTCTCGTGCATCATCACCGCTGACGGCGACTTTTTCTTTCTTGAACAGATTTTCGCGGTCCATATAGCTGTTTAGACCACGCGTGAGCGCTGAGCGAAACCCTGATAAGTGCGTACCGCCATCACGCTGCGGGATGTTATTGGTGAAACAAAACACCTTTTCGTTATAGGTATCTGTCCATTGCAGCGCCACTTCGACCGCGATACCATCGTCTTGCTCACTGGTAAAATGAAAGACCTCGTTGATGCCTTCTTTACCTGCGTTGATATAGCTGACAAACTCAGACAGGCCGCCTTTGTGCTCAAACTCATGACGCTTATCGATACGCTCATCAGTCAAGACGATACGCACGCCAGAGTTAAGAAAAGACAGCTCACGTAAGCGTTTCGCTAAGATATCATAATCAAAAACAGTACCAGTAAACACATCACTACTGGGATAAAAGCGGATTTGGGTCCCTGTCTTATCCGTAGCTTCTAGTTGCTCGATATCGGCATCAGGCACACCATCGGTATAAGTCTGGTGGTAATGGTAGCCTTCACGCCAAATATTCATCTCAAGCTTTTTGGATAGTGCGTTAACTACGGATACCCCTACCCCATGCAAACCGCCTGATACTTTATAGCTATTGTCATCGAATTTACCGCCAGCATGCAGTACCGTCATAATGACCTGCGCCGCCGATACACCTTCCTCTGGATGAATATCAACAGGGACGCCGCGACCATTGTCCATGACGCTCACTGACTCATCTTCGTGAATGATAATATCAATCTGATCACAGTGACCGGCGAGCGCCTCATCGATAGAGTTATCCACCACCTCAAACACCATATGATGTAAGCCAGTACCATCATCGGTATCGCCAATATACATGCCTGGACGCACGCGCACCGCCTCTAGGCCGCGAAGTACACGAATATCTTTGGAGCTATAGTCTGAAGTCACTCCTTCCGCTGTAGCAGTCGTTGAGGCAACGCTGCCGACTGTCAGTTGCTCGTGGTCGTTAGGTAATGAATCACTCATGTGCATTCCTTAATCTAGCCATCATCAGCCGTTTGCCATTGACCCATCACTACGATGAAGCCGCATGACATCATGTCAAATCCAATCTGGAGAGTTAACACCAGTAGCGCTATGTCGGTGAGCCAAAGTACGAGTCGTCAGTACCTTATAAAAGCTTTCTTAATTTAAGCCAAGCTTAAAAACCATGTTTTATTTTCTTGCTATTAACCTCTGCTCTTTTATGTCTTATCAAAGCTAAAGAAGCAAATAAAACATGTTTATTATCATAAACTTAAAGACAGTTAGAAACTTAAAAACCACTACGTAACGCTACAAAACAACTTGCTGAGAACAGGACAAAAATAAAGCCCTATTTTAGCATTTTTTTGCCTCTAAGTCACTGTTTACTGGTCGTTTTATTGCTTTAAACAGTCATACTAGGATGGACGGTATTTTGATAAAACCTATGGCGTGTCCTCATTTAAAAATGATCATAAAAATGAGATAAAGTACCGGTAAGTATGAGAATCAAATCAGAAAATAACGCAGATGATATAGTTAGGGCGTGTTGAACATTCGACCATGGCACTGACAGCGACTATTTTTTAGGCGATTCGATGTTAAAAATAATAAGTTTAGTCATTCTAAGCGCTTATTTTTAACGATGAAGCGGCAAAAAAGAGTC
>NZ_CAJHBJ010000049.1:0-10422 GCF_904846595.1 Psychrobacter sp. HII-4
TGACAGTTATGAGGCTATTGTCGATGCCACTTGCTTGGCTTGGAATAATTTGCTTAAACAGCCACAAAGAATTCGGTCGTTAACTGCTCGTGCTTGGGCGCAACTTTAATTGTTGGGTTTGGTATAAGAACTTAAAACTAAGAAAAGGCAGACTACTATAAGTAATCTGCCTTTTTGCTATCTGTTTTAAAAAAGATTTGCTTTTAAACAAATTGATTATCCATCAGTTAAACCGATAGTTTAATCTTATCCTTGAGCAAAAACTCCATCAGGGCCTTTTGCGCATGTAAGCGGTTTTCCGCTTCGTCCCAGACCACAGAGCGCGGATCATCAAGCATGTCGTGAGAGATTTCTTCGCCGCGGTGCGCAGGCAAGCAGTGCATAAACACCACGTCAGGGTCGGCTTTATCAAGCAGTGAGGGCGTCACTTGATAGGGTGCAAAGCGGCGCGCGCGTGTATTTTGCTCAGACTCTTGACCCATACTGGCCCAGACGTCGGTGACGATAAGGTGCGAGTCTTTTGCCGCATCTTGCACATCTTCGACTAGGCTGACGCAATGCGAGAAACGCTCCATCAGCTTAGGATCAGGCTCAAAGCCATAAGGCGCGGCCACGCGTAGCTCAAAGCCGAACTGACTCGCCGCTTGCATGTAGGAGGCGCACATATTGTTGCCATCGCCAACCCAAGTGACGATTTTATTTTTGATACTGCCGCGATGCTCATAGAAGGTTTGCATGTCGGCGAGCAATTGACAAGGGTGGAATTCATCGGTCAGCGCATTGATAATCGGCACACTAGAGTATTTAGCAAAGGTCTCGACTTTTTCGTGACCAAAGGTGCGAATCATGATGATATCGACCATGCTCGAGATGACGCGGGCTGAGTCCTCTAAAGGCTCGCCGCGGCCAAGCTGGGTATCATTGGGTGATAAAAAGATGGCGCTACCGCCAAATTGTCCCATGCCTGTCTCAAACGAGATACGCGTACGGGTAGAGGATTTTTCAAAAATCATGCCAAGCGTCCGGCCAACAAAAGGCTGATAGACCTCGCCTGCATGTTGCATCTTACGTAATTCGCTTGCGCGTTTGATAAGGGTTTCTAGTTCTTGTTGGGTTAAATCAGATAAAGTCAAAAAATGGCGCAAACTCATAGTAGTCCTAGCAGTCGATCGCAGTCAGTGAAACGTTATCAGTCTTGTGCAGCAGCGCTCAACGCGCACACTGGGGTGACAACAAACTTTTAGTATAGCGCAATTAGGCCCAATGTAAACGGCCAATTTTCTCAAGTCAGCACCCTTTTATACGGCTGCGGTATTACTTGCTATAGATGCCCGATGCCATCTGTGCGCGTAGACTGGCTAATGACATAAAACCCTTTACCAGTCAGGATGCCAAACCTGTCAGTGATTTAAGTTTAGGTATTTAGTGAGCGGCTATACGGGCTGGGCGCGTGCTCAGACGACATAATAGCTCATAGCTGATCGTCCCAGCGTGGCTTGCGACTTCATCGACGTGCGGCGCCTCACCCCATAAGATGACTTTGCTGTTTAAGACGGGGTCTGCTGGCATCGCGCTGACATCGATAACGATCATGTCCATGGCCACGCGTCCAAGCACGGCACAGCGATAGCGCTGCTGATCTGCGGCATTGATGACGGTCACATAGGCGTCACTGCTGATAACGCGAGGGTAGCCGTCACCGTAGCCGATACTGACGAGGGCAGTTTTGGTATCGTGCGGTGCTGACCATAAGCTGCCATAGCCGATGGCATCATTGGCGCTGATTGTCTGCAAGGCGATGATTTGGGCGCAAAGCTCCATTGCAGGCTGCAAGTCCAACGTAGCTGCACTTTGGTCGACGACCGGTGAGCTACCATATAAAATAATACCAGGGCGTACCCAGTCATGATGATGCTCTGCAAAATTGACGATACCTGCTGAGTTACACAACGAGCCTTTTACTTCATCGCTGACGGTTTCTTTTAAGGTTTGCAGCATGTCGTTAAAGCGCTGAATTTGTAGCGCATTTAGCGGGTGGCTGCTGTCATCGGCATTGGCAAAATGTGTAGTCAAAATCAGCTGATAGCCGCCTGCATGTAGCCGCGCCGCCGCATCGATAACGCCTTTGGCATCAAACCCTAAGCGATTCATACCGGTATTGTATTTTAGCCAAACTATTCGCGTCGCACTATCAGAGCTTGGGATATTCGCCAGCGCCCAATCAAGCTGCGGCTCATGATGAATCACGCAGCTGATATCTTGGGCAATGGCGGTCTGCCATTCATCAGCGGTAAAGGCGCCTTCAATGAGCCCAATGGTTTTATGCCAGCCCAATTGCCGCGCCTCTAGAGCCTCTGCCAAAGTAGCCACACCGATGCCGTCGGCTTGCTGCAGGGCGGGCAGTACCGCCGCCACGCCATGACCATAGGCATTGGCTTTGACCATGGCGAGTACTTTAGCATTTGGGGCCAGTTTTTTTACTTGGTGTAAGTTATGAGAGAGAGCTTTTGGTTTGATAGTAATGGTACGCATAATGGGCTTCTTTATTGGCAACGTGATTTGATAAATCAACTTGTTTTATGAGCAAATACATCGATTGACTTCCTCCCCTCCCTAAAGTGAGGGATTCCTACTAAAGACGGCCAAGCCCGACCGCGAGAATATTTTTCGCTCCATTAACATCTCTGTTATGGGTCGTTTTACAAGAACGACAAAACCATGCTCTTATACCAAGACCTGATTTACCTTTCGGACTGTCTTGGCGGGAGCCGCAACACGAGCAGGTTTGGGTGCTGTACGCTTCATTGACTTCGATATAGTGGCAACCTGCGTTCGCGCATTTATAATCCAGTTGCCGCCTAATCTCAAACCAACCAGCATCATAGACGGATTTGGCCAGTTTGGATGAAATGAATGATGTTGATTTGATTTGACCAACAACGATTAGGCTGTTGGCCTTAACAAGCTTTGATGTGAATTTATGGATCAAGTCTTGACGGGTGTTTTTGATCTTGGCGTGAATGGCACGGACCCGTTTTTTATTCTTGGCTCTTTGAGCAATGGCCAGTTTTTCGGCATATTGATGGGTCAGCTTAGTGGTTAGAACATCGCCATTACTACTGACTGCTGAATCCTTGCAGCCTAAATCAATACCGACTTCGCCAGTACCGCACTTAATCTTTGGAAATTCTTTGACGGTGATACAGGCATACCAATGGCTGCGATTGTCTTGTACCAATTCGCAAGTATTGATGTCGTAGAGCGAGAGGTTATAGCTATCCCACAGATCAATGATTAGTTTTTTACCCTTAGCAAGGCTTAGCTGAATAGTAGATTTAAGGCTTTTCTTGCCTGATTGACGAGTTGATAGGTGTTTTACGGCTGTCTTTTTAAAGGGAATCCAGCCCAAGCTTCTTCTCTTGGCCTTTGGGTTGTTGGTGCGCCAGTTGAGTTTGGCTTTTTTAAACTGTTTTCGGCTTTTGGCATGGGTTTCAGAGATAGCTTGTAGGGTTTGGCTGTGCAGATTTAGGTAGTCACCCGCCCCTTTGGTGTAGACAGCCAAGTCATAAGCTGAAAAGAATTGACCTGTGCGCTTAAGATGTTTAAAACTAAGCTCATTAACGTAATTCCAGACAAAGTTGACCGCCCCAGCCAAGATATTGAGCTGAGCAGCATGTTTGTCTTTGATGCGTAGCTTGAGCGTTTTCATGGGATAATTATGATCTCAATGGGTTTGGGTATCAAGGTATTCGCAATATTTGGCGACAATGACTGACGCCTGATAAAAAGGGGATGAAGCAATAAAGCCAATGCGATATCAATGGCGCTGATATCGCGCTGGCTAGGGTTCGTGATGATTTGTTTGGGTTTTATTAAATGCTTAATCGTGAGCGTTTGGGGTTATTCATCGTTTTCAAAACTGACACCTTGATAGTACTCAGGCGTTAGGTTGATAAAGCGGGTAAACTGGCCTTCAAAGCCCAAACGTACGGTACCAATGGGGCCGTTACGCTGTTTACCAATGATGATTTCGGCCACGCCTTTGAGGTCTGAGTTTTCATTATAAACCTCATCGCGATAGATGAACATAATCAAATCGGCATCCTGTTCAATTGCCCCTGATTCACGCAAATCCGACATAATAGGGCGTTTGTTTGGGCGGTTTTCCAGACTACGGTTAAGCTGAGATAGAGCGATGACCGGACACTGAAGCTCACGTGCGAGCGCCTTTAGACTACGAGAGATCTCAGAGATTTCGCCCACACGGTTACCATCGAGGCTAGGGACTTTCATCAGCTGTAGATAATCGACCACGATAGCGCCTAGCTTGCCATCATGGTTTTTGGCGATGCGCCGGCAGCGTGAGCGCATCTCAGAGGGCGGTAGCGCCGTACTGTCATCGATGTACAGATGCTTTGATTGTAGATGCTGAATGGCGTTCATCATTTTCGCCCATTCGTCTTCATTCATCTGGCCTGAGCGCAGGTGCGTTTGGTTGATCGCCCCCCAAGAGGATAGCAGACGCATGACGATAGACTCAGCGGGCATCTCCATAGAAAACACCACCACTGGCAGGTCTTCATTAAACAATACACCTTCTGCTAAGTTCATGGCAAAGGTGGTTTTACCCATAGATGGACGGGCGGCGACGATGATTAAGTCGCCAGATTGCAAGCCTTGCGTTTTATTGTTCAACTCTGCAAAGGGTGTTTGCAAGCCAATCATGCCATCGGGGTTGGATTTTAGCTCTTGAATTTGGTCGATGACATTGGTCAGCACCGAGGTAATACCGACAGGCCCACGCTGCTCGGCGCGTTTATTATGCTGCTCATTGATGCTAAATATCTTACTCTCGACATTGTCTAAAATATCACTGACCGTTTGGTCTTTTGGATTATATGCCAGTGCCAGCATATCGTTACCAGTGGTAATCAGCTGGCGTAAGGTAGAGAGCTCACGCACGCGCTGTGCATAGGCAGTGAGGTTAAATAAGGTCGCTGGGCTTTGACTCAAAATATCTGCCAAATAGCTGTCGCCGCCTGCACTTTTTAGGAGTTTTTGTGCCTCTAGCCAGTCATGGACCATCACAGTGTCATAAGGCTCGCCAACGGCAGCTAAATGGGCAATCGCATCAAAAATGTATTGATGCCGACCCGCATAAAAGTCGTCTTTGGTGACGATATCGGCAATCTTGTCGTACGCCTCTTCAATACTCATCAAAGAGGCCAGTAGCGCCTTTTCGATATCGATATTATGCGGCGGTGTCTGATTGAGTAAGTCGTCGGATTTGTCGTTGTCTGCCATGAGTGCCTAATGTGTCAAGAGTCGGTATAAATATGCTATAAAAAAGGTATGGATGGGTATGTGGTAAGGTTTTTATTTTAGTAATAGTGCAGCAAAACGACGCAACAAAACAAAGGCGACGCACGGTTATGTTAGAGGTACCAAACGTGGTCTCAATGCTTGCTAGTAAATGCTACAATGAAAGGCGAAAGTTTAACACATTCTGCCCTTTTTTCGGACGTTATAAATAATTATCTGTAAAAACACCGTCTTTGATGAGCGAGAATGTTTAAGATTAGACTTAACGAGAAAATCTGATTTTTCTAATAAAAAATATAATTAAATCAAAGTGTTAATGTAAATGTAGGATGGTTTTCACTATGCAAAAAAAATTGCCGCTATTAATCACCACCGGTGAACCTGCTGGTATCGGTATGGATATTGTCTTGCTACTGGCCGATACAGGTAAGCTACAAGACTTTGCGCGTCCTATATGGGTCACTGCCGATCATACCGCGCTGCAAAAGCGTGCTGATATGTTGCTGGCAGCGGGCGTACTACGAAGCTGTCCGCGCTGGCAAACTGTCGATTTAGACATAGCAGCTGATAATTTCTTAGAGCAGATGCCACAGAAGATGCATATGAATACTCATGATGGCCATGCGTTTATTTTGTTAAATACGCCTTGTGCTCAATCCGTCGTTTGTGGACAAATTAATACGCGCAATTCGGCCATGGTCGCCCAGCAGTTAGAGATTGCCCATCAATTGGCCACCTACAAAGCCATCGCGGCCATTATCACAGGACCATTACAAAAGTCAGCACTGATCGATGCCGATATCAGATTGCCAGATGGCACCATGTTCAGCGGTCATACTGAGTTTTTTATGCAGCAAAGCGGCTGCGATAAAGTGGTGATGATGCTCGCCAATCAAGCCATGAAAGTGGCGCTTGTCACCACGCATTTGGCCTTAAAGGACATCCCTGCTGCCATCACCGCTAATAATGTACGGCAAACGGTACAAATCGTCATCGATGATATGAAAGAAAAATTTGGTCTAATGCAGCCACGTATATTGGTCTGCGGTCTAAACCCACATGCAGGTGAAGGCGGTCATTTGGGTATGGAGGAGATGGAGATTATCAATCCCGTATTGCGTGAGTTTATCGCTGCCGGGGTCAATATCTCTGAGGCGATGCCAGCGGATACGCTGTTTACCCCCAGACACTTAGCAAACTGCGATGCAGTCATCGCCATGTATCACGATCAAGGCCTACCAGTGCTCAAATCGCATGGATTTGGCGATACAGTCAATTTAACCTTGGGGCTGCCTTATATACGCACGTCAGTGGATCATGGCACCGCACTTGATTTGGCAGGGAGCGGCAGTGCCAGTGCTACCAGTCTGTATCAAGCATTAAATATGGCTAATGAGATGGCAGACAGATCCATTGTTAGTGGAACTATTGTATAAGTTGCTGTCTTATCTAGATTTGTTAGGCATTATGGGATAAGTTTAGGGCGTGTTGAACATTCGCAAATAGGCACTGCTGATCGCTAAAATTGTTCCAGACAAGGCACAAAGCGACGATAATGCAGATGCCTTAGCGAGATTTGTAACGCAGTATGGGGCAATTTTAGCATCAGCCCGCAGGGACAGGACTCTTTTTTGCCGCTTCATCGTTAAAAATAAGCGCTTAGAATGACTAAACTTATTATTTTTAACATCGAATCGCCTAAAAAATAGTCGCTGTCAGTGCCATGGTCGAATGTTCAACACGCCCTAATGTCAGCTATGTCTATTTATAAGTTATCAAGCATGACCTGATATAATTGGTTCCATTATACCGCTCTGTTTTAAGTGGTCTATAAATGGGGTGACAGGGATAAATAGCTGGTTCCCTTGGGGTATACATTCATCAATAGAGCTAAGAGTATCCTTAATTAGTGCTTTTTTATTTTCATCCATTCTTCTCGCGACACTTTGTATAGTACGTGTTCGGCAAGTGGGTCTGTAGCTTCTATAGCAGGATGAAGAAAGTTTTTTCTTGTATCCTTCATATCAAGACGTTCCATGACGCGCTGTGAACGCTTATTTATCTTTGCAGTAAACGATACGATTTCATCGAGTTTTAGTTCTTCAAAAGCAAATTTTAAACAAGCATTGGCTGCTTCTGTAGCATAACCATAGCCCCAAAAATCTTTGCCCAGTCTCCAGCCTATTTCAACACAAGGATTGAACGGAAGGTCTTGTTGTGGTTGATGTAGACCAACGAAGCCGATAAAAGTATCACTACCTTTGAGACTTACCGCCCAAAAACCCCAGCCTTTTTCATCTATAAGCAGTTGGCACTTTGAAGCCATAGCATTACTTTCTTCTTCTGTCAGTAGCTTAGGGAAATACTCCATTACGTCTTTACTAGAGTTTATTTTAGCAAAGGGTTTTAAGTCTTTTTTTCGCCAGTGTCTTAAATAAAGGCGATCCGTTTCTAATGTTTTCGATAGCATGACTAACCTATGTTTAAGTAAATTAAATCTCGTCTTGGAGATAAGCGTTTACAATGAATAAAAATATTGGTCCAAAAACCCATTGCATGTACATTATAAAGTACACTGCGGCTATTTCAGCGTGTCAAAACGTTGATACCATTAGCCCAAAGCCAAAAGTTCAAATCCTCACCAAGCAATATATATAACCAAGAATATACCAAATAGTTTAAGAACAAAAAAAAGCAATGTGTCGGTTGTGCTAAGGTAGGGGTAGTTTGCTAATAAAACATCGCAAAAAGACAGTGCCAGTATGAGCTGTGTTATAATTCATTGATATATAGTCAGCACATTGCTGCCATAGCGCTATAGTTCCTTTACCTTTTATTCATTAAGACCTTTTTATGTCCAAAACTACTTTTGATGCTCAAAGCCTTGCTTCCAGTCTACGCACTGCCAAACACCAACCGCGTAAACGCTTCGGTCAAAACTTCTTGCATGATACCAGCGTTATCCGTCAGATTGTCGATAGCATCCGTCTGGAGCGCGATGATAATTTGATTGAGATTGGTCCTGGTATGGGCGCGCTGACTGAGCCACTATTGGCAGAAGTCGATGCGATGACGGTGGTGGAGCTGGATCGTGATTTGGCAGATAGCCTGCGTATCCGTATCGGTGCCAACAGCCATCCAAATTTTACGATTATCAAAGATAACGCCATGCATGTGGACTATCGTGAGCTTTATAGCGAGGAGCGCGGTAAGCTACGTGTCGTCGGGAACTTACCATATAACATCTCTACCCCAATTTTGTTTCATTTGCTTGAGTTTGCTGATGTCATTGAAGACATGCATTTTATGCTACAAAAAGAGGTGGTTGAGCGTATCACCGCGGATGTCGGTAGCAAGACCTATGGCCGTCTATCGGTCATCATGCAGTATCACTGTGATACCGATTATCTACTGACAGTGCCACGCGGTGCGTTTAATCCACCACCTAAAGTCACCAGCGCCGTGTTTCGCTTGACCCCGCATATCGACAAGCCAGTGGTGGCAGAAGATGAAGAGTATTTTGCTATCGTCGTGCGTGAGACTTTCAATCATCGCCGGAAGACATTGCGCGCTATCTTTAAAAATTCGACTTTGTTGCCGACGCTAAGCGAAGCGGACTTTGCTGCCTGTGCCATCGATCCGCAAGCCAGACCTGAGACGCTGAGTGTCCAAGACTTTGTCGCGCTAAGCAATCACTCGCGGCATTTGCTTGTATAGAAAGACTACTGTTTGTTGGTTATGATTTTATAGATTGATTTATTGAGGGTTTATGGGGTTTCGTCATCAGTATGTCATCGGCGATTTGCAAGGTTGTTATGCCGCTTATCGTCAATTACTAAACACGTTAGCATTTGACCCGACCCAAGACAAACTGTGGTTTGCAGGTGACTTGGTCGCGCGCGGTGAGGATTCGTTAAGCACGCTGCGCCATGTCAAGTCGCTGTGTGAGCAGGGCGCAGCGGCGACCGTGCTAGGCAATCATGATATCAACTTGATTGCGGTCTGGCGCGGCGCGGCAAAGCTCAAAAATAAAGACAAGACCGCGCCGATTTTTGCTGCTAAAGATTGTGATGAGCTGCTAGAATGGCTGCGTCATCAGCCAGTATTGGCTTATCCTGATGAGTATACGGTATTGGTGCATGCGGGTGTGCCGCCGCATTGGAGCATCGAGGCTGCGTCTGGTTACGCGAGGCAGTTAGAAGCCGCGCTGCAAAGCAGTTTGCCGCAGCTGGATGCGCTATTGCCCAACCTATATAGCAAGACAGCTGATAAGTGGCATGCACAGATAAGCGGCTATACTAAGCTGCGTGCTATTGCTAATTACTTCACACGTATGCGCCTATGCAAACAAGATGGCACCTTAGAGTTTGACTTTAGTGCAGGGCTGCAAGAGCCGATGCCTGATGACTTCGCGCCGTGGTTTGAATGGCAAGTACCGCGTACGCGTAAGATACTCTTTGGTCATTGGGCTGCGCTCAAAGCCGAGGTCGATCTGCCACATGCACGTGCGCTAGACGGTGGCTGCGTATGGGGCAATCATCTACTGGCTTATCGTTTGAGCGATGGTAAGGTTGTTACCTCAAGCGCCCACTGTCCGAGCTTGTGACGAGACTATAGTTAATTTCGTTTTGGGTGCCTGTTAATAGGCTTGAAGAGAGCAATGGCTGTCGCCAATGGGGTATTGCACTATGTAGTGCGCGGTGCAAACATGATAATAGCCATACCTAGCAGTGCCACTGATGTGCCTAAGATGTCCCACGCCGTTGGTTGAATACCATCGACAGCCCATAACCACAGAATTGCAATCGTTACATACATACCACCGTAAGCCGCATAAACCCTACCAACGGCGGTTGGATGTAAAGTCAGCAGCCAAACAAAGGCGGTCAAACTAAGGGCGCTAGGAACAAGCAGCCATATTGACTTACCTTCTCTTAGCCATAAATATGGCAAGTAGCAACCTACAATCTCTGCTAGGGTGTGTTGACAATTACCGTAAATGGATAATCGTCGCTGCTAAATAGATATTAGCAGCAAACGACTCATCTGTTTTTTCAGCACGCATGGCAATTTTCTTGAAATCTTTCAGCTTACAGAAGA
>NZ_CAJHBJ010000050.1:0-10181 GCF_904846595.1 Psychrobacter sp. HII-4
GTCATCAAAGCTTTTCATGCTGCTAGCCATTTGCTGGGCAAGTTTTTTAAGGTCGGTTTGCTTAGTCATTGCTTATTCTCCGGTTAGTGGATTATAAGCAGTTACACAAAGTTTGGGAAACTCTCGTATATAATGAGCTCTTTACCGTATTCATTGTTTGCGAAAATCATTCGGTGATATCACAAACCTCGATTTAAATACCTGACTAAAGTAGCTTGGTTGATACCCGCACATACTGGCAACACTTTTAATGCTTAAATCAGGGCGACAGCGCAGTAGCTGGCAAGACTGTTCTAAACGATATTCCGTTAAATATTCATGGATACCAAGCCCTGTCTTATCTTTAAAGCCTTTTTTTAAATAACACTCATTTAAGGCCACTCGGCTAGCCAAACTAGTAATGGTCAGCTCGGTATGAAATTCACTTTGAATAATATTAATGGCCTGCTGTATCTTCTTTGCTATCATAACATCTTGCTGCTGGTAATGACTTCGATTCATTTGCTCTGGTATTTCTAGCAGCATCGCCAGCCAAGACAGCGCCTTCGCCTGCATGCGCATACAGTCACTCAGCGTTTCACTGCGTGGCATGCGACATATCTGCCAGCCTAGCTCTCTTAAGCTGGTCGGCACTTGTATCTGGGTCACCACCTGCTTACAACTGCCATCCACCAAATGCAATAGCCAACTAGGCAATGGCTGCTGCTTATGCAATGCCAACAGATATTCAGGACGAAACTTCAAGCTAGTATAATAGCTAGGTTTATTAAGCGCATCGTGCTTTTGTTCAGGGTAATGATAACCATTGGTCACATTCATTTGCTCATGATATAAATGCGGAAACGCAATCTGTTTATCTGTCTTGTTCACATCTGTAAACGCAAAGCACACCCCCACATAGCCATCGCTATTCATTTCTGGATACACAATTGGGGTCGCTGTTTGCATTTGCTCTCGCACCAGAGTAAACCCATCGGCTATCTGATAACTCTCCTGATACGCTTTGACAGGCTCTGCCTGCTCCCCACCTGTCAGCTTGCGTATGTGCATACTTCCTAACTCATGGTCTTGCCATGGCAGTGCCTCAATCGCCACACTCATATGACTGCTCCTCTGACCTCTATCCATCTCAAACTATCTTAAATATCACTTTTCAGTTAATCCACACATCTCACCAAAACATCAACCCAGCATAAAAGCACGGCATCAAACTCTGACAACAAACACAGTCATCTTTTGATGAGCTGGTCTTTAACTGACGAAAACGCATACCTACAATTTATCGACTGGCTGCTTTAACTTGCCATCATTCCTGATTTTGATAGCAATTCTTTCCTGATTGTGACACAAATCTTCACAAAATTATATGATAATCATTCTCATTAAATTGACTGCATATTTTTGAGGTTTGACCATGCTTGCTCTTCGTACCCCACTTTCTTTTGCTGTAAAAACACTCATGTTCGGCTCATTAGCTACGCTAAGCACCGTTGCCTTTTCAGCCTCAGACAGCACAGACCTAAGCAATGAAGATGTACCAACCACCACCCTAGACACTATCACCGTCACTGCCAGCTCTGGCGGTGTGACACCGACGGTCAATCAGCAAATCATAGAAAAAAGCACCATTCTCGACATGAAAGACGTGTTAAAAGACCAACCCAGCCTCTCCGTCAGTGGTGGCAACGGTGTCGCACAGCAGCTATACATTCGTAATATGGGAGAAAACGAGCTGACCTTTAGCGTGGACAATGTCAGTACCAGTGCGCAAGTATTTCACCATCAATCTCGCTTTATGTTTGATCCCGCCTTGCTTAAATCCATCAACATTGAAAAAGGCACAGGCGCAGCCAGCTCGGGTATTGGTGTTACTGCTGGCGCCATTCGTATGACAACAGTCAACGCCAATGACATGCTAAAATCTGGTAAAGATGTTGGCGCAATGATTGGTGGCGGCTATAGCAGCAATGAAGGCTGGAACGGGGTGACAGCCGCTTATGGACGCAGCTCAAACGGTGCAGTTGATGGCATCATCATGGGCAACATCGTTCATAATGACAATTACGAAGATGGCGATGGCAATGAAGTGCCCTATACCGAAATAGACCAAGAAGGCTATTTGGCAAAACTTGGCTGGAACATCAACCCAGACAACCGCCTTGAGCTGAGTCATCGCCGTGAGCAAATGAGCGGTGACATCGGTTTTCGCCCCAATCTTATCGGCACCTTCGGCGACCAGACCATTTTTGATACCGAAACCACGCAAGACACTACCAACCTAGCCTATCAAGGCTATGACATTGGTGGTATCTACGCTCTTGATATCGATGCCAATGCTTTTTATAGCAAGACCGATGACGAGCGTAAACAAATTGACAATCTTTCTGCCCGCATTCCAGACCCGCTAAACTCTGAAGCAGAAACCACAGGGGCAAATCTGTCCGTCACCTACCCAGTGACAGATGCGCACAGACTGGTCACTGGTATCAATTATCGAGACAGCAAAATCAGCGCAGATGCTTATACAGTTGGCACTGGCGAAGAAGAAAAGGAAGAATACGGTGTATTTGCTGAAATGCGCTGGGACTTTGACCCCATCTTGCTGACCACAGGCGTACGCTACGACCATTACGACATCACCAACAACACCGAGCAAAACCTAAGCGATGGCATGGTCAGCCCCAGCATTGCTGCCACTTGGTTTGTAAATAACAACTTATCTCTTAACGCCAGCTGGTCTCAAGCCATCCAATCTCCAAAGCTGTATGAATCTTTAATCCTGGCATTGGCCAATGGCGACCAACACAGCTTTGCCGATGACTTAGAAGCTGGTAAAGCGCAAAACGCAGAAATCGGTATTGAATGGATGGGGGATAATGGCTTTATGGCAGGCGCAAGCGTCTTTGACCAACGTTTTAAAGACTACATCAACACCTACGATACCGTACAAGCCAACCAAGGCGAACTCAAAAACCAAGGCTACGAGCTCAACCTAGGCTACCAAAACAACGGCATCAAAGCCTACCTTGGTATGTCGCACAATGACCCTGAGTTAAATGGCGAATATTACGGCTATGCCCTCGACGTTATCCCAACGGGTGACAAATATGTTGCGTCGGTTTCTTATCAGTTTGACGACCCCCAGCTTGAGATTGGCGTCAAACATCGTCACATGGATGAATACCAATACCGTGAAGCGGGCGAAACTGAAGACCGCACCATGCCAAAATATTGGGTCACCGATGTCTTCGCCAACTGGCAACCTTTCAACAATGACAGCTTGAGCCTCAACGCTGGCATCAACAACATTGCAGATAAAATGTATTACAACCAAAGCAACTTCCGCTCCACCCGCTTTACCGACTTAACCAACTGGAATGCCGAGCGTGGTCGCGAATACCGTGTGGGTATTAATTATAAGTTCTAATACCATAACGTTTTAAGGCATGTCATCAATTAGTAGAGATGTTTTAGAATAAGTTATACTAGGGCGTGTCCCTATTTTAAAAATGGTGATAAAAATGAGATAAATCGCAGGCAAACAAGGAAAATAGCGCAGGTAATATCAAGATATTGACCAGCTATTTGACACCGTTTGCCAAAGATTTAGCCATTTTTAGCCCAAATATTGCGACAAAATGACATGCCCTATATGATGATGAACAGGAAAGAACTAGAGACCTTCTAATGGTAACCCTCCCAAACCTAAGACACCTAACAAATAGAATTAAGCCGCTTGATTGAGTTTCTGTATTGGCGTAAAGCCGCCATTACCCATGTTCGGGCGCTCGTTGTTATAGTGATACAACCAGCTCTCTGCTTGTGCGCGTACCTGATCTAGATTATCAAATAGCTCCTGATTTAACCAATCATACCGCATGGTTCTGTAAAAGCGCCCCACATAAGCATTTTGCTATGGCTTGCCTCGGCACTCAACCAGCTGGTTGAGACTGCGTATCACTCTCCTAGCTGGTAGCGAGAAGTCAATCTCTACTGTCAGTGCTTCACGGTTATAGTCATCAATCACGTTAAACAGTCGAAAGCCACGACCATCTGTTAAGCTATCATGTATAAAGTCCATGCTCCAGCTTTGGTTAATCTTATCAGGTACTGCCAGTGGTACAGGCTTTTGCGCTTTATACGGCGCTTGGGTTTGATTCTAAGGTTTAATTCAAGCTCACAGTAGATACGATACACACGCTTGTGGTTGTAAGGCAGCCCCATAACGTTACGCAGGGTTAAAAAGCACAGCCCAAAGCCCCAGTTTTTATTCTCATCAGTCAGTTTGATAAGTAGGTCAGCTATTTGCTTATTCTCATCGGTTGCTACGGATTGGTGATAGTAGCAGGTCACACTGATACTAAAGATACGACAAGCGAGGCGTATGCTAATGCTACGCGCTTCAATGTAGTGACAAGCGAGCTATCTGCGCCTTTGGGGCACTACCACTTTTTTGTCATAGCGTCCTGTAGGATATCTGATTTAAGCCTTTCCTCAGCATACATTTTCTTTAAGCAAGCGTTCTCTGCTTCTAATTCTTTAAGACGGGTTATCAGTGAGGCGTCCATACCGCCGTATTTAGATCGCCACTTATAAAAAGTACTTTGGCTAATATTATGTTCACGCAATATGTCACTGACAGGCACGCCTTGTTCTGCTTGTTTGAGTATATTAACTATCTGGGTGTCGGTAAATCTTGTTTTTTTCATGTCGAAATCTCCTGCTGGTATTTTAGCAGTTAGTTTCTACTTTTAAGGGTTATTATTTTTTGGGGGGATTACCGGATCATCGCTCATTTTAATCTCAAAAAAATCATAATGTATTATCTTGAAACTTGCGCCAAAACCTCATTCCAATGCCCTTTTAACGGCTGTTTTTCAACGTATAACCATCTGATAATCGCCAGTTGCAAACGTACATAATTTGGATTCATCGTTATAGGAAATCTATTTTCTTCTTTCTGGCGATCAGTTTGCCAATATGGAGAGCGAATAATATCAAATACCTCGTCAAACATTGTATTAAGCTCAGTATCTACCTCTGCGCCAGACTGCTGCTCAATCAATAGTTTATTAAGCTGCTTTGTCCAATTATATAAGTTTTCAGTATATCGAAATGACTTTCTAACGCTAAGGTGCGCTTTTGCGTCTTGTAACTGCCCTGCTATCATAAGATTCCAGACGCTAGATAAATACTGACTTTGAGTCACATCTTCCCAGAGGCTACCTTTATATACTTTTAAATGGTTTAGTAATGAATCGCTGACACAGGCTAACTCAGTCATATTTATATTTTCATTAGCTAATAAAGCCTCAATGAATAATTTATCAATTAATATACTCGGTCTATCTTCTTTTATATATAGATCCTCAGCATTCCAGCGTTCAGTCTCACTTTGGGGTAAAGCCAGTATAGCATTGGCGATATCTAAGGAGACTTGCAAATAGGCAGTAGATACTTGTTCATCAAATTTAGTAAATATCAAGTATATAGCTTCTTCAAGATAGCGCCTGACAGAGAAGCTTGGCATAGTCGTTAATGATACCTTCTCAACTACAAATGTTTTATTAAAATCTTTACTCTTTCTATAGTAAAAATCAGATTCAGGAATTATTCTAGTTCTTAACTCTTTTTCCCATTCGTTAAATCTATTGTCATGAGATGATTTCTTCACCCCGACTTTCTTTAAAAATCTAAACATACTTTCTTCTTATATTCTTGTATTTTAACCATGATTACTCAGGCAAGGCAAAACCCCATATACCATTTGAAATTTCACCTGATGCAAATATTAAGACTTTATTATCAACTGTCAGCTGATAAACATAAGGTTTGAATACAGTGCTCTCTTCACCGATTTTCATTTTTAATCTAGTATATTCATCATCAATATCTTTCCATTGATACTGATACTCTATGAGATCAACACCTTTATACATAAAAGAACCTTTTCCACTATCATCTATTTTTTGAGTACCTGCAAATTTAAATTTCATTTTACTGTCTCAGTTAACTTTTCCACGCAGATACTATAGCGCCCCATTCTCTGTTTATAGCGTCATATTCTCTTTCTTGCACAGAATCGTGCATATAGTAATATTTACCTACTAGACTATTTCTTGCTTTATCGAATCCAATATCAAAAAACTCTTCCACAAGAATTTTTCTACTCTCTTTCTCATTTAAAGGGCTAGTAGGTAAAAATGTGTTCCAAGGTATATTTTTTTCATAATATACATACTCAGGAAGTATTAGTTTATGATCAATACCACCATTTTTCCTAATAAAGTAACACAAGGGACTATTAGTTGAATGATCAGAATTAGGTGAAGTTACTAATGAACTTTTAAGCTTAAAACTCTTGCCTTTAATAATTATAAGTTTACTGATGGGATCTATTTTAAAATCAGATCCTAAACCTTCGATTTTTAGTTCAAAATTTTCATGATTATGTGTCCATCGTATGACATAAAAAGGATTATCTATGTCATATGAAAAATCTGCTTTATACTTAGCCTCCCAAAGCGAACTATACTTCTTCTTTCTATAAATATAGCTATAGTCTCTATAAATACACTCTTGACCTTTACTACTTGTAATTTTATATTCTTCTATCATTTAAGATCAGCTCCTTTTTTAATGTTAGTGACACTAAAATATTTTTCCCACTCGTTACCTTTCATACTAATAAGCAGTTCACTTTGTCTAGCCCCACCCCGATATAATGCTCCAGTTTCTCTTGAAATTAAAGACCCAACCTCACCCGAGCGAACAGGAATAGGTGTTCTAACAGACAACTCTACCAAATCGCAACATTGATGATCTTTCTTGAATTCAGGCAATAGAGCTAATTTCTGTCTAGCTTCCTTTAAACTCGAAAACTTGTCAGGTGAAACCCATCCTCCTAATCCAGGTTGCTTATTAGTAGCGCCTTTATTTACCAACATATAAACTTTATCTCCAGGTTTAAGCCATGTATCGGTTACAGTCTTCCATTTAGATCATGGTGGACGGAACCCATCTCCATACCCAGCTGCTTCAGCGCGTCTCTGAGCTTCTGAGTTAGCTGTATAACCAGAACGTGTTCTTCCTTGTTTGAATGCGCCATATCTACTTAAATCACCTTCAGCACGATTAGCTCGAGTAATTGCATTCGTTTTATCTCTAAATATCGTTCTCAGAAACCCAGCTAATTTAGCACCAGCTGAAGCACCAACACTAGTTGCAAGGCTTTGTGTTGCTGCTTGTATTGCTCTTCTTAAAGAATCTCCTGCTTGAAGCAAATCACTAGCAGTGCAAGTTGGTTTTAATATTTTTGAAGCATTGTATAGACCTACAATAACGTCTCCAATCGCCTTACCTATAAAAAAAGCGCCAATACCAGCTAATGCTACATCAGCCGCCCAACCATAAGGTGTAAATTGAGCAACAGCCCATATTCCAAAAACTGCTGCTGTGGTTGTAATGACAGCTGGACTTGCAAGCTGACGTAAAGCGGTTTGTACATCATCTTTAAAAAATCCTGCTGTGTAATTAAAAACCCACTGTATTTTTCTTTCACTGCTCCATTTCGCTACCTCTGCGTCAGTTGGAGGTTCATTCCATACAGGAGCCAACCCATCTGGATCACTAATCGAATGCGGTTGGTTCAGTGCAAAGGCGAACAGATCAGGGCCTGCTGCCAGCCCTAACGGATCAGGGGTTAAGTATTGCTGGTTTAGCGCATCATAATAACGATTGGTATTGTAGTGTAGACCGCTCTCACTATCGTAGTACTGATTCGATAAGCGTAGGTTTAATTCAAACGTGCTGTTCGCATTGATAGTGGCATAGCCAAAGTCTTCGTTGTGCGCTTGCCAGATAAGCTTACTGGTGTTGTCGGTGACCGCTATTGGTGCGTTTCTATGATCAGTATGAATGTAGTACAGATCACCTTGCTGAAGGATGGCAATAGGCGTGTCGTTCAGCCAGACATACTGTTTAAGATTGTCTGCTTGTTGTCCTGCGGTGTCTGTCGTTTCGGCAATGAGCTGATTGCCATCATAGAAGTAATAGGTGGTTTTGGTCTGATTACCTTGATGGTTATAAGTCGTCTTAGCGACACGCTGGTTAAAGGTGTTGTAGCGGTAGTCAGCTATTGGGATTAGGTTGCCTGTCTCGTCAGTAGTACTAATTTTAGTTAGGCGGTTTTGACTATCGTACTCATAATTCTGATTGCCTTGTTTTACTGTTCTGCCCCACTGATCCATCTCAGGGGTTTGACTGATCTGCTCAATGACATCTTTCTGCTGGACAAACAGCGGCTCTGGATTTCGATTATAAACAACTTGGTCAAGCACTTGACGAACTTGCTTACTCATACCGCTTTGTGGATGAATGGTATCACCCACTTGTGCGCTATAGGTTTGCTTGACATTTTCAGGTTCTAACTGCTTTTGGTTAGGATCGTAGTTAAGCATGGTCTGCCCAACTTTTGGGTTCCCTGCTAAGACGATGCGACCATTTTTGTCTTTTTGAAGGGTGTTGGCAATACCATTACCAAAACTAAACTGCTGCACTAGGCTGGTATCTCGGTCTTGGTTCATACCTGTGACAATTGGTTTGTCCCAGAGTCCTTTTAGATAGATGCCACTGAGTATGCCAACTTTCTTTTTATCTTCACCATTATAGGCGTATTCGATGACTTCACCACTGGGCAGGGTGCGTGTCTTAACCCGACCCTTGTCATCTGTGAGGGTGAAGCTTTGCGCTACTCGCTCTCTATTACCGCCATTACCTTGTCTTGCATCCAATCAATATAACGGTTGACATAGCGATTGATATAATTAAACTTCTTTAGTTGTAAAGCACGCCCTTCTGTATTACCACCGATAGATAAGGATAGACATAATTCTTGGTAAACAACGTTTTTAGGTTTAATTGGTCGATTCTGATTGGTAGGGATAATCATTAATAAAGGTACAAAACTATGCCAAATCATACCGCCAGAGGCGAATAAGCTAAGTGCCCATTGATAATCATTATTAATTGGTTTAGTAAAGACTTTCAAAGCTTTATCACTTAATTGTTCTTGATATTCAAAGCCTTCGAAATACATCTGCCCTAGTTTGATATAGGGTTCAGGAGAATAGAGTAAAAAATTAACGTCTGGAACGGATTCGTAGTCAAGGACTGACCTACCGTAGTCCTCATAGCTTGAAGGGGGAAGATGATGCGGCGCTGGCTCAAATCCTGCAAGATCAATCTCTATACCTCGCCACTGCTTTTCTTCGAGTTGTTCAAGCTCAAGCTCGAATGCTTTTGTTACCTCCCAAAAAATCATGAACTTTTCATCAGGGTCATCTGCGTTAGCGGTTAGCTCTTTATAGAGAGCATCTACTCTCATGTCATAATAATAAAGATCAAGTTCTTTTATTATTTCTTCATTCGAATTATTGATAGGGGCATAGATATTTTGATATTGATCTCGAGGTATCAATTCATTATTGTATTCCCTGCCTATAGCTGATAACTCTGTATGCCTACGATTTTTCGAAGAATCATTTGAATAATACTTGAGACAAATTTCATTAATCCATGGCCGCTCTATATGCTGCTGTAAAAAAACGAAATGCGCATAATAACTGGCAAAGCCATCTTCAATGTCCTGACTCATCCATTCAAGCTTCTGTCTTGCAAACTCATTATCAATTTGTTGAATCCACCTATGAAACTTATCATAGTAATTCCACAACTGACCGTTGTGACGATAGTCAACGTTCATACGCTTGATACGCTCTTTTTCAGACACATCATCTGCAAAACTTTTTGAATATAAAAACATTATTTAAACCATCCTTTTACCCAGTCAGTCGTTTGATCCCATTTTTTTGACGCATACGCTTTTATGCTTTCTTTAGAAATATCTATACCAAATGCTGTTTTCAAAGCTTCTAATAATCCTACATCTCTATGCTTACCATCATCATCTTTTACACCATCTTTAGCTATCGCAGCTGAAGCAGTTAAAAGAGCGATAACGGCTGCAATGGCTTTATAGTCAGTCTTTTATAAGTAAGATACAATGCTTTTAAAATAAAGAGAAAGATATAATCATTATGACTTACTCAGCAGACTTTCGAACGCAAGTTATAAAAAGCGTCAAAGACAAAGACATGAGCATTCGTCAAGCTTGTATTTTC
>NZ_CAJHBJ010000051.1:0-10025 GCF_904846595.1 Psychrobacter sp. HII-4
TAATTAGGGGCTGTATAGAATTGAGAAAACATTGAAAAAAATAAGCAACGCCTTACTCTAATGTTTACCACAACAAAGAAACAAGGCGTCACTTATGGCTCGCACCAAGCTTAACGATGAACATTGGCACAAGCTATTTATTATATTGCGACAAATTAACATATATAACAAGCCCAATCTAAGACGTACCGTTGAAGGCATGTTGTACCGCATACGAGTAGGCTGTCCATGGCGAGACTTACCTTCTTATTTTGGTCATTGGTCTAGCATATATCATCAATACCGTTACTGGCGTAAAACCGGTAAATGGCAAAAGCTCATGAAGATAGTCACAGCAAATTATGATAGTGAACGGTTATTTATAGACGGTAGCGTGGTCAAAGCTCATCAGCATAGTACAGGCGCAGCCAGTCATCTTGATGAGGCCATTGGTAAAAGCGTTGCAGGTAATAGCAGCAAACTGCACTTAGTGGTCGATGCTTGTGGCAACCCTATACATGTTGAGCTGTCAGGTGGGCAAGTACATGACTCTAAGATGGCAAAGGCGTTGATATTTAGCACGATTAATAACCAGACTAAAGCGGTGATTGCAGACAGGGGCTACGATAGTAGCGATATTAGAGAGTGTATCTTCACGCACTGTGCTCAGTCAGTCATACCTGTTAAGTCGAACTCTAAAAGCTGTAACGACACACTAGATTGGTATTTGTATCGTTGCCGTCATTTGGTAGAAAACGCTTTTGCTAGATTGAAACATTTTAGGGGCATTGCCACGCGATATGATAAGCTCAAAGATAGCTATGCAGCGGCGGTAATGCTCGCTTGTGTCTTTATCTGGTTGCCCCTGATTTGAATTCTATACACACCCTAGTTGTACTTAATACTCTTGATGGATAACTCTCTATGAAAATGCAGGAAATTGAAAGTTTTATTGTCAGAAAATTGCCAATCGATAGTGGAAAAAAGAATGTTTTAAATCGTCGTATTAATAAGCTAAAAAGAGATCCAAAAGGGTTTTTTCAATCATCGTATAAGAAGCGTAGCGCCCAGATATTAAGTAAGACACCTATCAAGCATAGAGGTGATAATAAGTTTACAGTCGTATCTGCGGTCTATAACGTGGAGAAGTATTTAGATGATTACTTTAAAAGTCTGGTTAATCAAAGTTTAAGTTTTAAAAAACACATACAGCTGATATTAGTGGATGATGGCTCTACTGATAATTCTGCTGAAATTATCAAAAAATGGCAAAGAAAATATCCAAATAATATTACTTACTTATATAAAAAGAATGGTGGTATTGCCTCTGCACGTAACCTAGGTTTAAGTTCTGTAAAAACAGAATGGGTGACTTTTATAGATTCAGATGACTTTGTAAGTAGTAATTATTTTAAGATTATTGATGATGCAATCACAGAAGGGGAAGATGTAAAGTTGGTTGTCGCTAATCTGATGTTCTATTATGAACAAAATAAAACAATTCAAGACAGTCATCCTTTAAAGTATAGATTTACAGATAAGAGAAGTACAGTTCCTTTATCAAGATTGGATAATAATATCAATTTATTTGTAACAGTTACTTTCTTTAAGATTGATCATATAAAAAAGATTAATTTAGTGTTCGATGAAAATATTAAGCCTAATTTTGAAGATGGTAAGTTTATTGCTGACTATCTATTAGGATTAGAAAGAGGTAATGCCATCTATCTAAAAGATGCAGTTTTTTATTATCGTAAAAGAGGGGATGGTAGCTCTACTATCGATAATTCGTGGCAAAATAAAGGTAAGTTTCATGATGTTTTGAAATTTGGCTACATTCCAATGTTGAGAGATTATAAAAATAGGTATGGGGTTGTACCGAAAAATATTCAATTTACTGTTATTTACGAAATGTCTTGGCATCTTCATAACTTCGTAAATAAAAACGATAAGCTTTATTTTTTAGATGAAGAAGATAAGGTTATATATCTTAATTTGATCAAAGATATTTTTGGATACTTAGATGAAGAGACTATCATGAGTTTTCATCTAAATAAGTTTTGGTTTTTTTATAAAGTTGGCGTTTTAGGTGCATTTAAGAAATCTGAACCTCCATTTCAAATAGCTTATATAGAGAAAATTGATGAAATAAAAAAGAAAGTCTTGGTTACTTTGTTTGCATATAATGAAGTGCCTATGAGTATTGCTATCAATAATATTGATAAAATACCATGTCATAATAAAGTGGTTATTAATAGCTTTGCTAGTGAGATATTTTCTCACGAGTATAGAAACTGGATATCGTATAATGACTTAAAAGATATTCTGAATGTAAAATTACTTGATCAGAGTGTGAAGATTTCTTTGAAAGGGAAGTTGTATAATAATGGAGTATCAGTAAATGAAATACGTAATGCTTTCAAGCCGTCGAAACAGTACTCCTTAGATGGTAGCTGGTTGTTTATGGATAGAGAAACCAAAGCTGATGACAATGCAGAACATTTTTATCGATATATTACTAGGAACTATCCAGAGCAAAAGTGTTATTTCGCTTTAAATAAAAGCTCAAAAGATTGGCAACGCTTAGAGAAAGATGGTTTTAATTTGTTGGATTTTGGTTCAGATAGTTTTGAAAAGCAACTGCGAAAAGCCTCTAAGATTGTTAGTAGTCATCTTGAGGCTCATATCAACAACTATTTTGGTGATAACTATGGTTTTAGTAAAGATTTTATATTTTTACAACACGGAGTAATAAAGCATGATCTTTCTACTTGGATAAATACTAAAAAAAATATAAATGTTTTTGTTACTACAACTATTGATGAGTACAAATCTATTGCAAAAAGCCCTAGTACCTATAAGATTACTGAAAAAGAGGTAGTGTTAACTGGGTTGCCAAGGCATGATGCATTATTAAATAATTACTTGGAACCTGAAAAAGTAATACTTATTATGCCAACTTGGCGTCATTATTTAGTTGGAGAAAGTATTGGTAAGGGAGTTAATACAAGAAGTCTGAACTCTAATTTTTTTAATTCTGAATATGCTAAGAACTGGATAAGCTTGTTAAATAACGCAAGCTTACATAAGCTTGTATCAAATTATAACTACAGGATAGTATTTGCACCTCATTCTAATATTGCACCTTATTTACCATTCTTTGATTTGCCAGATTATATTGAATTATGGAGTTCATTGGATTCAGAGCAAAGCATTCAGCATTTATTTAAGCAGGTGAGTTTTTTAGTTACTGACTACTCTTCTGTAGCATTTGAAATGGGTGTGTTGAATAAAGCTACAGTTTACTATCAATTTGATAGGGATGAGATGTTTTCTGGGGAGCATACTGTTCAGCGCGGGTATTTTAGTTATGAAAAAGATGGATTTGGACCTGTTGTTACTAAAGAAAGTGATCTGCTAGTTGAGTTGGAAAATGTACTAAAGAATGATGGTAAGCCGCTAGAGCCTTATAAAACTCGAATGATTGAAACCTTTCCATTTCGAGATGGTAAAAACTGTGAGAGAGTATATGAAGCCATTTTAGACTTAGATCGTCCTGATACATCGGTAACCTCTGTTGAAAAGATAATGGAGTATGTTGAAAAAGCAGTAACTCATGAAGCTTGGGATCTTGCATTAGAGCGTATCGGTAATGCTCTTCAGCATTCTGATATTACGCAAGCACAAGTGAAAGAAGTTACACAAATAAAAGAGTCCGTACTTCAAACTGGCTACCAAAACGAACCTGTTAAACTAGCTAATATCTTGTGGCAAGAAAGTCGTATAGAAGAAGCGCTAGATGTTCTTAAACAAATAGATGATATAGAGGCATCAGATGAGCTATTGCGCCTACGGGTTAAACTGGCTATCTTGAACAATGATTTCGTATTAGCTCGAGACTCACAAAAGCTATTACTAGAAAACTATAACGAACAATGTACTACCGAAGACTGGCAGTTTTATACACAGTTGGCTAATATATAGAGATACTTTCGATCATAAAAAAAGAGCTTGTATAAGCTCTTTTTTCATAGGTGTAGTAATCAGATGACACGCAATAAAGAAACAGCTTTTGGTCAATATCAGCGCAAGTTTAAAAAGCTAAGAGAAACACCTGGTTTGTTTTTCCGCGACTATTTTAATAAACGCTATCCTATTACCAATACGGAAATGGGTGTTAACGAGTCCACAGAGACTGCCTTTTTAGAGTATTCAAATATCAACACTGTTGCCATGCCTGAAGATCGGGCTATAGATGTGGTATTTACTTGGGTCAACAATTTAGACCCCGCATGGCAAGCCAAGTACAAAAAATTTGAGCAAGCCTATGATCGTGTCCAGATTGGCTTACATGCCACTGATAAAGCGCGTTTTGAAGACCATAATGAACTGTTTTATTCAGTCAAAGCAGTAAAAAGTTACTTACCATGGGTTAGGCATATCTATATTGTCACAGACAATCAGACACCTCAGTGGCTGCATGGTATGACAGGAGTAACAGTCGTTGATCATACTGAAATCATAGACCCTCAGTATCTACCGACTTTTAATTCACACGTCATCGAGGCTTTTTTATATCGTATTCCTGGTTTGGCAGAGAATTTTATCTATTTCAACGATGATGTTTTTGTAGCAAAAGAGTTACCTCAAGAGCATTTCTTTTCGGCCAATAATATCGCTTCGCTTTTTGTTTCTACTAAAAATTTATATGATATGCGACGACGAGGAGTAGAGACACCAACGCTAAAAGCATCGTTTAGAAGTATCGACCTTATTAGGAGACATTACCCTTATGAGATCAAAAACACCTTAGTACATACTTATTTCCCACTGAAAAAGTCAGGATATGAGCATGCATGGTCTTTATTTAACGATGAAATAACATCCTTTTTACCTAACAAGTTTCGTGGGCACAATGATATTAACATGGCATCATTCTTAGTTCCTTGGTTATTATACTGTAAGGCGAAAGCAATTGAAAAAATAGATATTTGTTATTATTTTAATATACGTACACGTCATGCATTAACACGCTATAAAAAATTATTGGAACTAAAAGCGGAGAATGCTTCACCGCATTCTTTTTGTGCCAATGACTTTACAAGTAAAAAGGACAACGTGTTACAGGGTTATCATGGGCATCTGATAGCAATGTTAGAAGAGTATTATGAGTGATTATTGGTTAAGTTTACTGTTAAACTAAGCCAATAATGTTGGATAAGTATAACTTATAATGAACACCGAAAAAGATAATAAGGGTAGCATGAAAAATAAAATCCTCGTCACAGGCGGCGCAGGCTACATCGGCTCGCATACTTGTATAGCCTTGCATCAGGCAGGCTACGAGATAGTTGTTTATGACAATCTATCTAACAGTAGCCGTGAAGCAGTCAATCGTGTCTCTCACCTTATCGGTGAATCTATTGAGTTTGTTAAGGGTGATATCCGTGATGCCAAGGCATTAAGACAAGTGTTCGACGCGCATCAATTCTTTGGTGTCATACATTTTGCCGGATTAAAAGCCGTCGGTGGGTCCGTCGCCAAGCCCTTACTATATTATAATAACAACGTCAGTGGCACCATCACCTTACTCGAAGTCATGGCGGAGTATAAGGTTAAAAACCTTGTCTTTTCCTCCTCTGCCACGGTTTATGGTGATCCTGAGACCCTGCCTATCAATGAGACCGCCCCGCGCTCCTGTACCAATCCCTATGGTCAGAGCAAACTGACCGTCGAGCATATCCTCGAAGATCTAGCCGTCTCCGATACTAGCTGGAGTCTAATCTCTCTGAGATATTTTAATCCAGTGGGCGCGCATCTATCAGGGCAGATAGGCGAAGACCCAAATGATATTCCAAACAATCTCATGCCCTATATCTCGCAAGTCGCTGTCGGCAAGCTGGAAAAACTTAGCATCTTTGGCAATGACTATCCGACCATCGATGGTACAGGCGTGCGTGACTTTATCCATGTCAGTGATTTGGCCGCCGGTCATGTCGCTGCATTGAATTATTTACAGCAGCAAGTTCATGTACAGCAAAGCTCAGCAGGGTTTTTGCCTATTAATTTAGGGACTGGCACAGGTACGTCGGTGTTAGAGCTGGTCAATGCCTTTACTGACATCACAGGGCAGCGTGTGCCGTATCAGTTTGTCGCGCGCCGTGCCGGAGATATCGCCAGTTGCTATGCCAGTGCCGATAAAGCGAAAGAGTTATTAGGGTGGCAAGCCAAATTATCAATTACTGATATGTGCCAAGATACGTGGCGTTGGCAGAGCATGAACCCGAGTGGGTATGAGTAAATCGCTTTCTCCTAATGAAGAGCTGGCATTAATAAAAATCAATT
Organism: Psychrobacter sp. HII-4; assembly: GCF_904846595.1. Lineage (NCBI taxonomy): Bacteria > Pseudomonadati > Pseudomonadota > Gammaproteobacteria > Moraxellales > Moraxellaceae > Psychrobacter > Psychrobacter sp. HII-4. The sequence continues at coordinate 6,325 of NZ_CAJHBJ010000051.1, forward strand.
AAAAAAAAGAGGCTTCTATGAGCATCATTATTCAAGCGGGGCATGAGTCGTCATCATCTGAAGCACTGATGGAATGGTTGTATTCCCGTGGCTTAAAAAAGCCAATTTTGTCTAACGTACAGCAGTTATCAGGTAAGAAAATAGCGGATATACTAGACAAAATTATAAGTAAAAAGCAAAGTACTGATAACAGCAAGCTAACTGAAAGCATAGTAGTAGATTTTTTATTAGCGAATATTGATCAAAATGATTGGGGTTGGGCCGATAGCAAAAACTTAACAGCATTGTCTCATTGGCAGTCTTTTGAGCCTAATACTCGATTTGTGCTGATCTTTGATCATCCAAAAAAAATACTGAGTCAGTTCGCAGAAAATGAGTTAACAAGAAGTAAAGTAAGTGATTTGATGGAAGGGTGGTTGTCATACCATAGTACCATGCTGAATTTTTTCGATACTCATTCTGATAAGTGTTTGTTATTAGAAGGGGATTTCTCTATCAAGCACGTGGTAAAGACTAAGGATTTATTTAAAAGCTTAAGTAGTTCTCTAGTGTTGAAGAGTGGGTGGCAGGTAGAAGATAACTCTGCAAAAGACAGTAGTCTTATTCAAAGTAGTAGTGATATAGCTCATGAGATGATGGTTGAAGAGATTGTAAAAAACTATCCTGAAGTGGTTAATGTCTTTAATTTGTTGTTAAACAAAGCGAATTTAAAAGGTAGTAAAATCATTTACAAGACCAAAAGACCAGATATTGATACACTCGTGGCTGCCATAACAGATATAACAAACTTGAAGACAGATCTCGACCATAAAAGTCATACTATTGAACATCTACAAGAAGAGTGTAAAACCGCTGATGTCTTAAAATCAGAAAACGAACGTTTGACTGCTGCACTGTTTGGAGCACAGGAAGCTATAGATAAACTCGCTGCAGAAAAAACTGCTATAGAAAAAAAAGTCAATGATTTTGAACAAGTAGACAAAAAAAATGAGGAGCTGGCGTTAGAAAATAATGCGTTGATTGCTGCATTGCATACTTTGCAAGAGTCTATAGAGAGAAAAACAACTGATAATCAAAGCGCAGAGATAAATGACAAAAAGCTTTTGATGATTAATCAAACACTAGAACAAGAAAACGCTTGGTTGGTTGAGGAGCTTCATAACACTCAAAACTTACTTGAAAAAAAATATGCTTCTGTAAAGCCACTTATTACCGATGAGGCGGCACAATCGAATAAAAACATGCAGGCGTCAGGAACCGTGTCTATCTACCATACCCCTGAAAGTAGAGTAAAAAACGATTTTCCCTATCGTCTAGGCGCTACATTGGTAAAAACTAAGACCATGAAAGACATGGTGTCATTGCCAATGACGGTTGCTAGAGAATACCATGATTATTTACAAATAAAAAAAGAGCTAGAAAGTCTGCCACCGTTAGACAAAGAGAGTGATTTATTACGCGCTGAAAAAACGAAAGCTCATTTATCCTATAGAGTTGGTAATACTGTCACACAGAGTATAAAGTCTCCAAAAAAAATGGTCAGGTTACCTATAAATATAGGTAAGGAAATTTTAAGTTTTAAAAAGTGAGGGTTTGTACTTTTCTGATATCTATAGACCTCTTGCAAAAGTACCGTTTTATTGACCTTCGTTAACGGAGTATCAAAGGCTAGCAATGACTTATGCAAGAGATCTTATGACGTAATCCATTTTAAACATTAGAATTTATCTAAACTATTAAGATATGAGGTCTCAAGTGAGTATTGAAACAGCAAACGCACTATTTAGAGAAAACAAGCTAGAAGATGCCCTAAAGGCTTATAAGAAAATTAACAAAAAAAATCCACTATATGAGCAAGCTCAGTTCAATATTCAACTGGTCAACAAGAGACTGAATAGAAGTACAGATCTACTTAATTTTAAAAATTCTGAAGTAGCTGAGTCGAGGCCTATTAAGACGCTGAATGGACCATTGGTTAGTGTGGTCATGCCAGTATTCAATGTAGCGCCTTACCTCGATGCTAGTATTATGTCTGTGCTAAATCAGACATATGAGAATATAGAGCTTATCATCGTTGATGATGCTTCTACCGATAATGGTATGAACATCATTAAGATGTATGAAAAGCAAGATAGCCGTATCAAGGTTATTAGTCTTGAGTTTAATACACTTGGTGGTGCAGGCATTCCTAGTAATATAGGGGTCGATCATGCTAAAGGTGAATACATCGCTTATGCTGATAGTGATGATATTCTAGACAAGCATGCAGTCGAAAAAATGCTAACTGCAGCAAGGACGTATGACGTAGATGTTGTCATTGGAGATTTTTGTAATTTCAGCGATGAGACGCGCGCTGTTGATGTTGCCTACGATAAAAACAGATGGGGAGGATTACCTTTAGATGAGGCATTTAGCCCTATAAAATATCCTGATATCTTTAAATTGTCGCCCGTGCCATGGCGAAAACTTTATAGTCGTAAGTTCTTAGACTTACACAATATACGGTTTCCTGAAGGCGATTACTTCTACGAAGACAATCCGCTACATTGGTTTGTATTATCTAAGGCCAACAGCATATTTATGCTAGATTATGTGGTGGCTTTCCATAGAATGGGACGAGAAGGGCAAACTATGGGCGCAGATAGCTTTAAGTTAGCTGCACACTTTTGCCACTCGAACTCTGTATTACGATTTTTTGAGACCTCTACTGAGCCAGTTAATGCGATTTTTTGGAAGGAGCTACTAAAAAAATCAGTTAATTATCAATGGGTGATAAGACAAGTAGATGATGAGGCTATTCAAAACACATTTAAAAAAGTTAATGCTCAGCTAGGGGCTGTATAGAATTGAGAAAACATTGAAAAAAATAAGCAACGCCTTACTCTAATGTTTACCACAACAAAGAAACAAGGCGTCACTTATGGCTCGCACCAAGCTTAACGATGAACATTGGCACAAGCTATTTATTATATTGCGACAAATTAACATATATAACAAGCCCAATCTAAGACGTACCGTTGAAGGCATGTTGTACCGCATACGAGTAGGCTGTCCATGGCGAGACTTACCTTCTTATTTTGGTCATTGGTCTAGCATATATCATCAATACCGTTACTGGCGTAAAACCGGTAAATGGCAAAAGCTCATGAAGATAGTCACAGCAAATTATGATAGTGAATGGTTATTTATAGACGGTAGCGTGGTCAAAGCTCATCAGCATAGTACAGGCGCAGCCAGTCATCTTGATGAGGCCATTGGTAAAAGCGTTGCAGGTAATAGCAGCAAACTGCACTTAGTGGTCGATGCTTGTGGCAACCCTATACATGTTGAGCTGTCAGGTGGGCAAGTACATGACTCTAAGATGGCAAAGGCGTTGATATTTAGCACGATTAATAACCAGACTAAAGCGGTGATTGCAGACAGGGGCTACGATAGTAGCGATATTAGAGAGTGTATCTTCACGCACTGTGCTCAGTCAGTCATACCTGTTAAGTCGAACTCTAAAAGCTGTAACGACACACTAGATTGGTATTTGTATCGTTGCCGTCATTTGGTAGAAAACGCTTTTGCTAGATTGAAACATTTTAGGGGCATTGCCACGCGATATGATAAGCTCAAAGATAGCTATGCAGCGGCGGTAATGCTCGCTTGTGTCTTTATCTGGTTGCCCCTGATTTGAATTCTATACACACCCTAGTGAA
>NZ_CAJHBJ010000052.1:0-9751 GCF_904846595.1 Psychrobacter sp. HII-4
GCATAATCTCTTACACAGTGTCTAGACACTAAGGTTATACTCATACTCTCAATGCTCATGAATAATTACTTTATTTTATCAACTTTCGTTGGCAGTATTAAGCGGTTATTCAAGATACAAGGTTATACTACCCCAAAGAGAATAATTAGTATGACTACCAAACGCCAAAAATACACCCGAGAATTCAAGTTAGAAGCCATTAGCTTAGTCGTTGAGCACAAACGCAAAGTTGCTGAGGTTACCCAGTCGCTAGGCATTGGTACTTCCACCTTAGACAATAGGTTGACGCGCTACCTAGCGTCTAAGTTTATGAAAGGCATGGGATAATGCCCCAACTGAAAGGTTCCTCAGGAGTTTTAAAACGGAGTGGATGCCAAAGAGCGGTTACGAGGATATGGATGCAGCATCGGCCGCCATTATTGATTATATCTGGGGCTACTATCAAACCGTGAGACCGCACCGTTTCAATGATTATTTATCACCAGCAGAAAAAGAGAGACGTTACTTTAACCAAAATCTCTTATCAGCTGTCCTAAATTAGTTGACCACTACACTTTTAGCCTGTCAACAATAAAATCTATCATCGCCAGTACTCGGTTTGGCGATGGGCGATGTCCGGGGTAGACCGCATAGAGATTGATCAGCTGATGTGTAAAAGAAGTAAGCATACACTCTAAACGTCCTGCTTTAAGGTCCTCCTCAATGTCGAATTCACCTTTTACAACCACACCTGCACCATTAATAGCCCATTGGCGTAGTACACCTCCATCATTGGCCAATCTGTTGCCGGATATCTTAACTGCAAATGATTTTCCTTGTTCGATAAAGTGCCATTCCGATTGCGAAGCGTTGGGACGAGCTAAAACCAGACAGTTATGCTGTAAGAGCTCTCTAGGATGCGTGGGCTTCCCGTTGTTTGCCCAATAAATCGGGGCTGCACATACGTAGCGCTTTTGACTCATTAATCGGCGTGCTTTGAATTCTGAATCGACCAGAGGTCCGGTTCGAATGGCGAAATCAAAGCGTTCACCGATCAGATCCACGACACCATCCGATAGATGAAGATCCACTTTTATTTGTGGGTGTAACTCTAGAAATTCATCAATGATCAATGGTAATCGAGTACGACCAAAATCATTGGTTGCTGTAAAACGAATGGTTCCTCGTAGTGGTCCATTTTGATTAACATGATCAAGCGCTTCTTCTATTTTTCCGAGTATGGAGCGGCAGTGATACAGAAACTGCTCTCCCTTCGGTGTAAAGTACATGCGCCGAGTAGTACGCATAATCAGTGTTACGCCTACGTACTGCTCTAATTTTTGTAATGCTTGCGTGACTGCTGAGGGAGCGATGTTCCTTTATCTGGCTACTCCAGCCATGGAGCCGATATCGTGAATATCCACATATATCTGCATTAAGTCAAGTCTGTCCATTATTCAATATTCCTGAATAAACTATTCTTTATATGGTTAATTATTAATTGATTTAAATATTGTATTATAAAGACCAATTAACGATTTAGGCAGAATAAAATGACAACACCACTGATACAGAGCAATGATGGTCAAGTCTCACTGAAAGGCAGAAAAATTTTTATTGTTGGTGCAGGCTCAGGAATGGGGGCGGCGCTTGCAACGATGGCGGTCGCTCGTGGCGCCAAAGTGGCCTTAGCTGGGCGAAAGCAAGATAAGTTGGATAAGGTTGCAGCAGAACTGGGTGACAGTGTATTAGGTACTTATGCGCTAGATATTAGTGATGCGAAGCAAGTTGATGTAGCACTTGCAGAGCAGGCGCCATACGATCACATTGTATCGACCGCTGCTGATCTGGTGTTTAAGCCATTTTTAGAGTTGTCGGATATGGAGATTCAAAGTATGGTTGCCAGCAAGCTTTATGGTCCGATCAACTTAGCGCGTAGCGCTGATAAGCACCTGACAAATTCAGGCTCTGTGTTATTTTATTCAGGCCTTGCCGCTTATCGACAAGGAGTAGGCTCGTCTATTGTTGGTGTTGTAAACATCGCATTAGAAAGCCTTGTGGCTAATTTAGCCATTGAAATGAAACCAAAACGTTTTAATGTTATTTCTCCCGGAGTCGTCGATAGCGCAACTTGGGATATGCTCAATGATGAAGATAAAGCTGCTCTCTTTAATGATGTCGCTCAATCGCTTCCTGTTGGACGAGTTGGTCAAACGAAAGACCTCTCTCACGCAGCATTGGCTATTCTTGAAAATGGCTTTATTAATGGCACCGTGGTCAATGTTGACGGCGGTGGTCGTATCGCCTAATCTGTAAGACAATTAATTTTTAATACCAGCCACTGCTAGTGGCTGGTTTCTATCAAAAAAGTTGACGTTACCTAAGGAGATATAATGCAACCTCATATGCTTGTCTTAGGTGGTTCAGGTGTGACCGGAAACGGGGCTGTTGTCGCATTACAAGATGCTGAGTGGAAGGTAACAACTCTTTCAAGAGCGATTGAGCCTCCCCATGAGACAGCACATTTATCTGCTGATTTACTTGATAGAGCCTCACTACAGAAGCATTCAGACAGTCTGGCCCATGTGACTCATATTTTTTATGCAGCAATCAAACCCTCCGATGATGCAAAGACAGAAGCGGAAGAAAATAGCTTGATGTTTAAGAATATCATCGAAAGTGTGATAGCCGCTGGGGCGGATTTGAAGCGGGTGATATTTCTGCAAGGGGGCAAGGTTTATGGTGCTCATCTTGGTGTGTATAAAACGCCAGCTCGAGAGGATGATAGCCGTCATTATCCACCAAACCTATATTTTGAACACGAAGACTATGCTCGCACGTTAGAGAGTAAAGGTATCAGGTGGACCGCTTTGCGACCGGATATCATGATTGGTCATTCGCTTGGTTCTGCTATGAATATGGGGAACTTGATTGGTCTCTATGGTACGTTGTGTAAACACTTTGGCGTTGCTATGCAATTTCCGGGTTCTGCAGCGGCTTATAGTGTATTGATCAACTTTACGACTGCGAGTTTATTGGGTGAGGCGGTCGTGTGGGCGGCCGACAACGAAAAGGATGGTGCTTATAACGTTACCAACGGTGATGTATGTCGCTGGAAGCATCTCTGGCCAAAAGTGGCGGAATGGTTCGGACTGGATGTCGGCGAGCCACAGCCAATTAATCTTCAGCAACGTTTGAATCAGGCGTCAGATTCCGAATGGAAGAATATTGCAACTCGATATGACTTGCGAGAGCCTGATATTAATCGTATTGCTCAAGGCAGTTTTGGTGACTTCCTTTTTCATGTCGAAACCGATGGGATATTTGATGTGACGAAAGCTCGTCAGGCTGGATTCAATGAAATGAGTTTGCGTACAGATAATGAAATCATTGAGCATTTAGACAACATGGTAAAAGATGGATTAATTCCCAATCCCCAAACTATGTAATGATTGTTTTTCTCAAATTTTTTTGAAAGTCATCATTAGATTAAAAAAGTTGCTGGGTATCAAGAAGCTGGTGTCGTCACGGACGAGACGTTTAATCACAAGCTGAATGAGATTATCAGTACGCTTTAAGCTTTGATGTAACTGAAATGTAACTATCCCCTAAACTAACACAGCTCAAACGTAGAATTTCTTATAAAATACCCATAAGGAGTTTTGATATGAGCAAACGAATTACCGAGACCCAAATAGTATCGATATTAAAAGAAGCAGAAGCTGGGATACCTGCTAAAGAGCTGTGCCGTAAATACGGAATTGCTAGCTCGACTTTTATAATGAGGAACGTTAAGAAACAGTCTGGGAGACTGTTTTAGTGACGCAAGACGAAGCGACAGCGAAGTTAGATCTAAACACGGCGGTATGGAAGCCTCTGACGTCAAACGCTTAAAAGAGCTTGAAGAAGAAAACCGTAGGCTTAAACAGATGTATGCTGACTTAAGCCTTAAAGCGCAAATGCCCGAAGAGATCATAAAAAAGCTATAGCGCCTGTACCCGAGCGCAAAGTCTGGGCGCAAGAATGACAGGCGCAGTATGGTGTTAGCATTGCAGTGAGTTGTCAGGTGGTCTGCACGAGTCGAACTGCTTACTACTACAAGCCTAAGCTATCTGATGATAGTGAGATTATTGATGTCTTAAGCAAGCTTACTGACAAGCACAATCGTTGGGGTTTCCCAAAGTGCTTTAAACGCATACGTAAGCTTGGCTGTTCATGGAATCATAAGCGAGTACACCGTGTTTATACCGCGTTAAACTTAAACCTACGCCGTAAGTCTAAAAGACGGCTACCATCACGTAACCCCCAGCCGTTAAGTGTACCAAATACATTAGGTCATACTTGGTCTATGGACTTTATGAGCGATAAGCTGCACAACAATATTCGCTTTCGAACCTTGAATGTGACTGATGATTACAACCGTGAAGTATTAGGCATTGATATTGGTACCAGTATGCCCTCACTCCGAGTAATTCGCTACCTTGATCAGTTGGCTGAGTGGCATGGTTACCCTAAGCAAATTCGTGTGGATAACGGCAGTGAGTTTATATCCAGCATATTCACTGATTGGGCATCAGCTCATGGCATCTATATTGATTATATCGAGCCTGGCTGTCCTTATCAGAATGCTTATATTGAACGGTTTAATCGCAGTTACCGCAATGAGGTTTTAGACTGTTATTTATTCAATGATTTAAATGAAGTTACTCAACTGACTGAAGACTGGATCAAGGTTTATAACACCGAAAGACCCCATGATTCACTTAATGATATGACACCTGCTGAGTACAGGCAGGTGGCTTAATTATTCTACGATGATGTTGTGTTAAGAATGGGGGATTTACACCTAAGATCAGTGTCACTAGCAGCACAATCAGTCAAAACAACAGTAACAATAATAATAACAGCGCTAGCAAATGGGTCTACCTATTAGACCAAAAGGGTAACCTTGCTCAAGTGGTCTCACCGACAGAGGTGAGAACGGGTTATCAGTATAATGACCATATGATGCGCACAACCTCACGGCTAAATATAGCTATGAGAACAAACAGGCGCAGCTGATAACTAAATGGACGTATGACGCCTATGACAGAGCGACCGGCTCCACTCATAAAAACGGCATAGAAAAGGTCAGTATCGCCTTTGATCCTGACACGGTAATACCCATCAAAGCGAATCATATCTTTACCAACACCTTAACGAACAGTGTAGGGGAGACCACCAACTACCGCTACAGGTACAAAAATGGCGAGGCGCAGCTATTATCTGTGACAGGGGCAGGGTGTGTCACTTGCGGCCCCACCAATGTGAGCTATGAGTATGATAGTGCAGGACGGGTGACGAAAACCAGTAAGCTTGATGACAACGGTCAAGTCATCGCATCAACGTCAACGAGCTATGACACGCTTGGTCGCACAATCAAGATCACTTAGACAGATAAGACAAAGGAGGACAACCAGCAAACGTGGCTGGCTTACAGTTATGACAATGCAGCTTATCCGATGCTACCTACCTCAATCACGCGACCTAGTGTGGTTGAGGGTAAAACCTCACATACGAGCCTCACCTATGACGAGGCGGGTAATGTTATGGCGATGACCGAGAGTGGGTTTCGGCCTGCAACAGCGAGCAGTCGACTACAGCCCATTAGTCGTACAACCCGTTACCGTTATGAGACAATCAATGGCAGGCAGCAACTGGTAGCCACTGATGGGCCATTAAAAGGGAATCAAGACGTCACAAGCTATCAGTACGATAATCAAGGTCAGCTCACTCAAACTGCTTTTCCTGAAGGTATTACAGAACACTTCACTTATCAAACCATTGCTGGAAAAAGTCTACTGACTGAACATACCGATGGGGATGGTGTAGTCACTAAGATGGAATACGACAGCAAAGGTCAGGCTGTGTCTATACAGCGCGGTGACCAATCCGTAAAGCTCGCTTATGATCATAGATAGCGGCCTGTAAAATGGACAAACCATCTTAACCAAACCATTACCGCTATTTATGACGATAGCCAGCAGCAAGTCATCTATCAGCTGTATGATGGTCAGCAGATTGTCAACCAATATGATACCGAAGGTCAGCTGGTAAATCGTCAATGGCTTGATGACAAAGGTGAGGTGCTGATTGACCCCCTGGCTATGCAATATAGTGACGACATTCTCAAACGTACAACAGACACCACTGATCAAAAAACCATCGCAAGCGTTATACAAGCACCAGATAGCAACACAGCCATGACTAACGCTCAAAGCCTATCCTCTGAGAATAAAGAAGACAGCGCTCAAGCTGCATTTAATCCTGCTGATAACTTACTAAATACCGATGTCACCATTGAGATTGAAATCAATCTGCTGGGCAAGATCAAACAGATTGTACTGCCAGAAGGGGCGACCTATGAGCGAGTATATGACGACTTTGGGCGTGTCATCTATGCCAAAGATGCCAATACAGGGGAATCAATCGTAGAGTACGATTTAAACGATCAACCTATTCTCATACAAAGCAAGACCAGTAAACAGATAGCTGACTATGACTTACTCGGTAGACTTACAATAGCTAAATACTGCAAATTAAGCACAGAGAATACAGCAATCACAGAACAAAGCTGTGAGACTATAGAGTATAAGTATAATAGTGCTAAATTGAGTCAAATCATTGACCCTACTCAAATCACCCAGTATACGTATGACACTCAAAGCCTTTTAATAGCTGAGTCCTTACAATTTAAAGACAGTGTTAGAGAGTGGCAAACTAAATACCAATACGACGACATTGGACGTTTGCAAAAAGTAAGCTTACCTGAGGGCGCTACGCTTAGCTATGTTTATAACGATGTTAGTATACCTGTTAAAGTTAAATATCAAGCACCAGTCCAAGGCTGGTTTGAGGGCTTAATTCGTAAAATAAATCCTGACCATAATAGTACTGCCATGATCTCTGATATAAAAGGCGACAGCGCCCATGGTCTATTAGGCTTTACCCACAGTAACGGCCAAACCGCTAAAGCTGACTATGATAAGACAGGAAGGCTAACCGCATGGCAGGATGGCGAATACCAAAAGGCACTTACCTATAACGAAACTAATCGAATTATTGCAACCAATAGTCAGCGAGGTGATAAAGAGAACAGTCAGCAGCTAAGCTACAACAATTATGGCGAACTCACCAGCGTAACTAATACAAAAGAGAACCAGACCACTCAATATCAATACGACCTCAATGGCAATAGACTAAGCTTTAAAAGCTCTAAAGCCCAAACCAACTATGAATACAAAGTGGGCACTGATCAGTTGTTAAGTGCAAGCAGTAAGACAAATATTGCTAGCAATAATAGTAAAGATACCAATAGTCAAAAAACTAACTACAGCTACGACGCAGCAGGTAATCCCACTCTTATTAGCGTTCAGCAAGGACAAGATGGTAAAGCTCAAACTCGGCGGCAGTTTACCTATGGTGTCAGAGGTCAACTCACTCAAATTATCGATGCTAATCAAACGACAGACTACCGTTATAACCATGCCATGCAGCGCGTCAGTAAAACTATAGCGAATGATGAACAAAGATACCTATGGCAACAAGGATTACTAGACGCTGAGATTGACGTTAAGGGCAGTAAAGAAGCCGTAACCCGTCGTTATATCTATGTGGGCTTAAGACCGATTGCGATGATTGACTACGATACAGACAACAACGCCAGTATCTATACTATTCATACCGATCATCTAGGCACGCCGCAGCAAGTAAGTAATAACAAACAAGAGATTATCTGGCAAGGCGACTATGATGCCTTTGGTCAGGTGACGGTGAAAGCTGTATCTAACAACAATACGCAAGATATGCAAGCCAAGCGAAAGGGTTGGTTACCGTCTCTAATGAATAGCGCGAATGCAACACAATCAATAACCAATGAGCCGTTTGAGTTTAATCTCAGATTTGCAGGGCAGTATGAGGATAGTGAGAGTGGTTACTATTACAACTGGCATCGCTATTATAATCCTGAGACAGGACGCTATTTAACGAGTGATCCTATTGGGCTTAACGGTGGACTCAATACTTATGGGTATGCAGGGCAGAATCCTATTTCGGCAGTGGATCCGTGGGGGCTGTACACAATATTTATTGGCGGTGCTGGAGATCATGAGCACTTTATTGGTGGAGAAAAATTCGGTTTAACGGGACCAACATATAACGTTAAAAATATGAGAAATGAATTTGTGAGCAGTTTTCTGGCAGGTCATATAAAAGCGTCTGGTTATACGCAAGATAGAGCCGAATATCTAGCATACCGACAAGCTAGATATTATGGATATAATGAAATTCATTTGGCATTAACGTATGCAAAAATATTTCTAGACAATAATCCAAATTCAACGTTGAATATAGTGGGCCATAGTTTAGGAGGATGGCAGGCGGCACATCTTGCTCAACAAATAAATGAATATAGGTGTAGCTCAGTAGCTAATTTAATTACTCTTGATCCAGTAGGCGATAGTGTGAGAATACACGCGATGGCTAATATAGAATGGTCTACGCCTAGACCCGAAGCAGAAACATGGGTGAATATTAGAGCAGAACATTTAAATGACGTGAGTGGTAACAATATTGTTGCAAACCTTGGCGGGCAATGGGATCCAACAACAGATGATCAACAACCTGATTATAACTACCAACTTAATACCGATCACGCTTTTACTAGGACTATGTTAACGACAAACATAATTGCACATAACTTCTCACCATGGGATTTGTTAAAAAGACATTATCAGGGACTCCCTTCAAGTTATGATTATGAAAATGTACCAGAGACATTAGTCCATGAGCCTAATGAAGAATAATGTCAAGTATTAACAAAGAGGTAGCAAATGAAGAATACGTTCATGTCAGCAGTCATCTGTAGTAGTTTTATACTGTCTGCTTGTACTGCCACGCCCACATCAGACTTAAATATTTATCATCCAAGAGTTGTAGAGATTACAAAATATGACACTTCTATTGTAGCGACCTTTTGTGGTACAGAGGCATTTAATAGTTTGTTTATACATGAGCCTATACCTAAAATCTATCCTGTGTTAAAAGAGTCAAAGACTTACTTAGGTTTTAAGGTAGGGTTTATAAGTGAGTTTGATCGTGAAAAATATATGAGGATAGAAGATATAAGTTTGAGTCAATTCCCTGAATATAAAGACTGTGGACAAGGTAAAACCTATCCTTATATATATTGGTTTAGGTTTAATGTAGAAAAAACACCTCCTTATGAAGAATCTAAAAAGGCAGGTTATATGAAAGCTTATGAAGAATTCAAAGCACAGATAGTTAATAAACGTCATATAGAAATAGGCGTTGTTCAGCTTTCTGGTTTTGATGGAAATGACTTAGTATCTAAAAACACAGTCTTTCTTCCTTTAACTGATGAACAGTATGACACTTTATTAGAAAGAATGGACTGAGTAATTGTGGTTCAAGGTTGATTAGCCGATAGCGAATATACTGAGTAATCGGTTATTGATGTGATGATAGTGTGGTGGTCAACTAATTTTAGACACATGATAAGTATAGTGGCACACTAAATTTAAGCTGTATTTAAGAGAAGATCTGCTGCCCACAAAAAGCCAGACAACCTCAGTTGTCTGGCTTTAAGAGAGTTTCCCAAACTTTGTGTAACTGCTTATAATCCACTAACCGGAGAATAAGCAATGACTAAGCAAACCGACCTTAAAAAACTTGCCCAGCAAATGGCTAGCAGCATGAAAAGCTTTGATGACAT
>NZ_CAJHBJ010000053.1:0-9409 GCF_904846595.1 Psychrobacter sp. HII-4
GATGAGCAGGCGTAGGCGGGCTCTGGGGTTACTCTCAGTCTTTGAGTGTTTGCCAAAGTCATGGTCTTCTAGGTTATGTATTGGTATAGTCATAAGTGGATTATACTATATATTTTGGGTTTGGTATAATGTATGAAAAAATACAGAGTCAAAAAAAGGCTTATCAAATCAATGATAAGCCCTTCGAAAATCTAAAAACCAATCATTAGATTTTGTTTTGTACGTCTTGTGCGCCGCCGGTCACAGCATCACCAGCGCTTGATACGTCTTGGCCTAGACCTTTAAAGGTGTTGCAACCAGTTAAAACAAACATAGCAGTCAAAGATGCGATGATTACTTTTTTCATAATAATATCCTCAAGATAAATCGATTGTTATAAATAATGACAGTAACACTTAGTATGGTACCAAGGCTTACTGTAGGGCTGCTAGATAGCAGAACGAAATGTAGACACTGTCTTGCTATCCGTTACAGATATCATAGTGAAAGTTAAAAACCATGCACAGTATCAAAATGTAATTATTGGCAGTAAACTGTAACTTATGATTACTTACTGATGTTATCTATAGTCGAATTCAAATAAATCGGATATATGGCGATCAAGCCGCTCAATGCGATCAATAAAACGTTGGATTTCTTGGGTGCTGTGCCTGCGCTGCTTAAGTCTGAGAAAAAGAGCTTTTCATCTTACTGTATCGTTTTTATATCAGACTGACTGTATAAAATTTAGACCACTCGCGGAGTTTGTATGACCATTCATATTGTGCTGGTAGCCCCCAAAATGCCCAGCAATACCGGCAATATCATTCGTTTATGTGCCAATACAGGCGCGCAGCTGCATTTGGTTAGGCCATTAGGGTTTGAGCTTGATGATAAAAAACTGCGCCGTGCAGGACTGGATTATCATGAGTACACGCATATGCAGGTTCACGATGATTGGCCAGCTGCCAGACGTGCGCTACAAGCGGCGGATTGTCATACCATCACTGCTCTGACTACCAAGCTGAGCCAGCCTTTTTATGACTATGATTTTGGCGGACGACCGGATAATGAGACTGGTCAGATGCCAAACATCGCGTTGGTCTTTGGCTCAGAGACGGCTGGTCTGGCAGATGATATCCGAGAGGACATTGGCGCGGCTCATTGGCTGCGCTTGCCGATGCTGGCGGACTCGCGCAGTCTTAATTTGTCCAATAGTGTGGCGATATGCTTGTACGAAATTTGGCGTCAGCAGGGGTTTGTAGGCGATGAAGGGCGCAGTATCGGCTATGAGAGCTTGACGGTGTATGATCCAAAATAGTGCTACTGGCCATGGCTGCTATCAACTACAAACTATAAACAGTTCGGCGGTTTGGGCAAGCCTGCCAAGCGATTGACATGGCGCGCCACCAGTCCTGTGTTAAACAGCTGTTGTAGCTTTTGATTGCTGATATCGTACTCGGGCAGGGTTTTTTGTAGCCATTTGATCAGTGGACGGGTGGCTGGTGGGTGGTTGAATTTGGCAAAAAACGCGCGTACCTGCAGCAAAACCTGCAAGTGCTCCTCTGCTAGCTGTACCTCTAAGGTATCGGCTAGCTGCTGGGCGATGGCAGGCGTCCAGATGGTGTGGTCACATAGATGGCCGTCTTGATCCAATTCAATAGCGGGCTGTGCGGCATGGGTTGTATTATCGTTCATAGGGCAATGGTCACCACTTTATCAAATTTAGCATGATTGCTATCGATGCTTCCTGTCAGTGCGACCCATTGTTGATCGCTTAGTATTGCACTGAGTTTGGTATCTAGCTGTAATTGCTCAACAGCGCTGGTCGTGAGCTGCGCGATATCATCGCTCAGCGCATACATAGCCGCGATACCGCCTATGTCTTTGTCAGCCAAATAAGCATTGAGCCAGTCGATAAATGCAGCCGTCGTCCCCAATAACAAGATGCTATCACCGCGCTGCCAAGTGCGAGACATCTCGTCTGTGCAGCGTCTTAGCGTATCTATGCTGCTATGTAATTGATATAAAGTTGCCATGATAATGTCCAAATTATATCCAGCCGCTTGCGTCTATCGATGCCTATGCGTTATCGGTAAGCACAAACGCCAAATGGATGGTGGTTTTGATATAGTTGTGTGAGCTTGTACAGATTTTGACGAAGGGTTGAATTATCAAAAGGTTAAGATTTGCTCGAAGTCTGCTGCAGGTATCACTTCTGGAACCAATATCAGCTGTGAGGCCAGATCAGTAGGCAGCATACCTGTGACCCAGCCGCTAAAGACATCGTCAGGCAGCCACGCCGCTGGCATGTCATAGAGCTCAAGCGATTGTATCATCCCGTGCAAACGTGACTCTGGCTGCATCAGCAAGCCAAAGACAGGCGCATCTAGATACAGCTGCACATCATGACCAAAGGTCGCCAGCGTTAGTGCCAACGCGCAGCCTTCATAGCTGGCCATTTCGGTTGGCGTATGCAGCTTAATCAATAATTTCATAGAAATCTCCTACTTAAATGTGCTGATGAGTTGGGCTGAGCTTATATCGCTTGAGGTGATCAAAACTGTATCAACCGGCCATCAGCCTGCATCATCATTGCCAGCTCACTTAGGCCGACCAAGGTAAATCCTGCGGCCAGATTATCCCCGCTTAGCTGATGGCGGGCGCTGTTATCGGTATCACTAATACCGCGACCGAGTGCGGTACTGACGCAGACCGGTAGCGACAGCTGATACTGCTCTGCCAGATTTTGCCATGCTTTGGTCATATCAAGCTGGTCTGCCGATTGCCAGCGCAAGCGATTGGCCGTATGTGCGCCGTCGCCATAAAAAAACACGTTTAAGGTGTGACTGCTGTCATCTGCTGGGCGCGCGCTGAGATAGGCACGAGCATAACGCAGGGCTAAATGGGCGAGAGGATGGCTGGGATCAGCCGTCACTAACAGCAAAGGGGTCGTGGTGGTCATAGGAGGTCTTATCTATCATTTGTGCTAAAGTGGTTTATGCTACCATAAAGCAGCCAAAAGCAGATAGGATCACTATGAATGAATGGGGTTTTCTACCAAGTTTACCAGATATAGACATATTAGATGTCGTGATGGGTGCTGGTGACTGCTTCGTAATAAAAAATAATAAACTTATGGGCTAGGTTCACGTAGTCTTATCACTCTATGTAAGGAGTTTCTTTTTCTATGTTACCTGCTATGTCTTCACGCTCGACCCATGGTACAGACTATCAGCCGACCGCAGAGCAGCTGCAAATATTACGCACTGCCAGTGAGTTTGCTTATCAGATTTGGGAGAGTCGGACAGTCTCTTGTCAGACGTTTTTGCGTAGCTATCCGCTGGATCAAACCCTCACACGCCAGCAAATCGATGACTTGATCCAAGACTATACGTTGGATGAAAACTACCAACTCGCTGATGAGGCCAAAGTGATGAGTGGTCTTCGCCATCTGCGCACTTTGCTGATGATGCGCTGGATTTGGCAAGACGCGCTGCACATGATAGCGCTTGAGCAATTGACCGATGAGCTGTCGGAGTTTGCAGACGGCTGTATCTCTTTTGCCAAGAATTATACCTACCAGCATCTGATCAAAAAGTACGGCGAGCCGACTTTTATCAATGCGCAGGGTCAAGTACAAACAGACGACATGGCGATTATGGCCATGGGAAAACTTGGCGCCCATGAGCTGAATTTATCCAGCGATATCGACCTTGTCTTTGTCCATCAAGCGCGCGGTGAGACCAATGGCGATAAAACCAAGGGCACACGCAGCATAGACAATAAGCGCTTTATGACAAGGCTTGGTCAAGGCATCATTAAATTGCTTGATAATAATACCGCAGATGGCTTTGTGTTTCGTGTCGATATGCGCCTGCGTCCATGGGGTGATGGCAGCGACTTAGCCATTCATTTGTCTGCGTTACAAAAATACTTTTCATTACACGGGCGCGCATGGGAGCGTTTTGCTTGGCTCAAGGCTCGTGTGGTCGGTTATATAGAGCCGCCATTTTATGAGCAGATACAAGCGCTCATCAAACCCTTTGTCTTTCGCTATTATGTGGATTATAGTGCGTTTTCGGCGCTCAGAGAGATGAAGTCTTTGATTCAAAACCAAGTGGTTCAGCGCGAGGATTTGGACAATATCAAGCTTGGTGCAGGCGGTATCAGAGATATCGAGTTTATCGTTCAGGCGTTTCAGCTTATCTATGGCGGCAGGCACCCACAGCTACAGATCAAATCCTGCCTGCAAGCGATGCAGGCATTGTACGCGCTTGAGTATTTAGAGCGTAGTACCTACGAGCAGCTACAAGCAGCCTATCGGTTTTTGCGCCGACTCGAGCATGGCATTCAAGCAATTAATGACCAGCAGACCCAGCGTCTGCCTCATGATCGGCAGTGGCAGCACAATCTGGCGATTACCCTTGGTTTTGCTAATTGGGAAGGGTTACTAAGTACGCTCAACCATCATCGGCACAATGTCAATGTACCCTTTGAGCGTATGGTCACCGAGCGGCAGATACCCGACCACGAAGATACCGACCTTGAGCCGGAGCAGCTAGATGCGCAAATCGCCCGCTTAAATGAGGTGTTGACAGAAGACAATCGTGAGCTACTACAAGGCTTTTGGCAGTCAAAAATGGTCGCCAATCTGAGCGATGAAGCTCGTGAGCGTTTGGATGATGCTTATCCGGTCATTGTCCATGCCTTGCTTGCTCATCAAGAGCAGCAGCAACTGGCAAACACCGCACTGCCGCGGCTCATCTCCTTACTCGAGGCGATTTGCCGCCGCTCTATCTATTTGGTGATGATCGCCGAAAACCCCAACGCCACCATTGAGCTGATTCCAATGCTCTCAGCCAGCCCTTGGATTGCCAAAGAGCTGGCGCAGTATCCAGTGCTACTCGATACTTTTTTGCAGCAGCGCTATCGTCACCTGCCAGACAAGCTTGAGCTACATGATATTTTGCGGCAACAGTTATTGCGCGTCGAGCCAAGTGATGAAGAGGAGTTACTTAGTGTCCTGCGCTTATTTAAAAAGAATCAAGTATTAGCAGTAGCGGCAAGCGACGTGTTGGCCGAAAGACCGATTATGAAGGTGTCAGACTCGCTGACTTACATTGCAGAGGTGGTATTAGAAGCGGCACTTGAGCGCGCTTTTGCCGAGATTGTCAAGCGCTATGGGTATCCCATCGGCCAAGATGGTGATCCTGTGACCGAGGCGGACTGCGGCTTTGCCATTATCGGTTATGGCAAACTTGGCGGGCTAGAGCTGTCCTATTCGTCAGATTTGGATTTGGTATTTTTGCACAAGATAAAAGAGCAGGGCATGACCACGGGCGAAAAATCCGTGAGCGGCATGAAGTTTGCGGCGCGTTTGGTACAAAAACTAATGAACTACTTAAATACCCAAACCCGAGATGGCCGCGCTTATGAGATCGACATGCGCCTGCGCCCCTCAGGTAATGCTGGCATGATGGTGGTTTCCTGTCATGCGTTTGAGACTTATCAGATGGACAAAGCATGGTCTTGGGAGCACCAAGCGCTGGTGCGAGCGCGGGCGATATGCGGTGATAAGCGAGTGACGGCGCGCTTTTGTGAGATTCGCCGAGAGGTGCTATCACTACCGCGCACGATAGAGCAGGTGCGCACGGAAGTCACCAGTATGCGTATCAAGATGCAAAAACATCTGGGCACCAGTCAGTGGCAGCAGCAAGCGGGCAAGTTTCATCTGAAACAAGACGCCGGCGGGATTATCGATATTGAGTTTTTGGCACAATTTGCGGTATTGGCCTATTCGCATGATCATCCAAGCCTGACTAAATGGAGCGACAATGTCCGTATATTTGAAGAAATGGCCTTGCTTGGTATCTGGGATCAGCAAGTTTGCCAAGACTTGACCGATGCTTATCTCAGAATACGCGCGGCCACCCATCAGTTGGCACTATCCGAGCAGTCGCTATTGGTCGATGAATCGCTATGGAAGGAGACGCGCGCACTGGTGCAAGATCAGTGGCAGCACTTGATGGGGGTAGATGATGCCGAGGATACGCCTTGAGCATTGAGACAATGTACAAACTACTTATAAAAAATTGACAATTGGTTTTCTTAAACCGATTTTCACAACCAAGATGCATTTTTTACCATAAAAATAGATGCGGTGGTGGTATCATATATGGTTGATAATCACTGTTAAACAAAACCTACTTAAAAAAGTTAGACGTCAGCGCTAGCATAAGGACTATAAAATGAATATGGCAACACAAGAAGGTAAGCTTTGGATGAATGGCACGATGATCGAGCAGCCCGATGCCAGCGTCCACGTACTGACCCATAGCCTACATTATGGCATGGCAGTATTTGAAGGGGTTCGCGCTTACCAAACTGCTGACAACCGTACAGCGATTTTTCGCCTAAAAGAGCACACTGAGCGCTTGATGGGCTCAGCGAAGATTTTTCAGATGGATGTGCCTTTTGACGCAGCGGCACTTGAGCAAGCCCAGAAAGACGTGGTCAAACAAAACAACTTGGCAGAGGCGTATATCCGTCCGTTGATTTGGGTTGGGGCAGAAAAACTTGGCCTATCATCACGTGATAACAGTATCAATGCCATGGTCGCAGCCTGGCACTGGGGTGCCTATCTTGGTGAAGAAGGCATCAAAAACGGTATCCGTGTCAAAACCTCATCATTTACCCACCACATGACCAATGTGACCATGTGTAAAGCCAAAGCCTCGAGCAACTATCCTGTCTCTATCATGGCCAACCAAGAAGTCACCCGCAATGGCTATGACGAAGCCATCCTAATGGATCCACAAGGTTATGTCTGCCAAGGCGCAGGCGAAAACTTGTTTTTGGTCAAAGACGGCGTGCTACATACGCCAGATCTGGGCGGCGGCGCGCTTGACGGTATCACTCGCCGCACTATCATTCAGTTTGCTGAAGATTTGGGTATCAAAGTCGTTGAGCGCCGCATCACGCGTGACGAGTTTTACTTAGCAGATGAAATCTTTATGACTGGCACGGCTGCCGAAGTGACTCCGATTCGTGAATACGATGACCGTACTATCGGTAATGGTGGCCGTGGTCCGCTGACTGAGAAGCTACAAAGCTTGTACTTTGATGTGGTACATGGTCGCAATGAGCAGTATATGGATTGGCTCAGCTTTATTGATTGATAATAAAGTTACTTTAAAGACCAAGAGGCTGAACATAATTGTTCAGTCTTTTTTTTGTGCTAATATAGCCATCATATTTATTCATACGATCAAAGTGAGCAGTCAATGCTAATAGATTCTAGTACAGCCGATAATAAAAATATCAAACAAATTATTTGTATTAAATGGGGTGCAAAATACGGTGCTCATTATGCCAATAAGCTATACGGCATGGTTTCTCGAAATATTACGCCACCGTTTCGTTTTATCTGTTTTACAGATGACCCTACCGATGTCAGACCTGAAATTGAATGTCAGGAATTACCGCCATTAGATGTGACTATGCCCACTAATACATTAGGCAAGTGGCCCAAGTCTCGTTTGTGGGGTGAGAAGCTGGGTGATGTCACAGGTGTTGTTTTGTTCTTAGATTTGGATGTGGTGATAGTTGATAGTCTTGATCCATTCTTTGAATATGGTGAACCAGATGATGTCATTCTATCTTACAATCCAAGTAATCCATTAGAGCGACTTGGTCAGACATCTTGCTTTAGATTTAAAGTAGGTTCGCTGGTTTCTTTACAAGAAAAGTTTAAATCAGATCCTCAGGGTATTGCTGATAAATACCGCTTTGAGCAGCGTTTTGTCACACGTAACGTACCGGGTGGTGTGAAGCTATTTCCTAAAAAATGGGTCGCTCACTTCCGCCGTAAATGTCGTCAACCATTTCCATTGAACTACTTTAAAGCGCCTAAAATCCCAAAAGGTGCCCGTATTATTATCTTCCCAGGTGGTTTATATCCTACCAACGCTATTAATGGGCAGTATACTTTTAAGTCAGCAGATAATGCTATAGATCATTTAAAACAGATTAAAGACCCTAAAAACTTAAAGCATCCTTTACGCCACTTACGCCACTTTATTTTACCTGTCGGCTGGGTGAAAGAAAATTGGAAAGAATAGGAATTAAATAATGAGTCAAGAATCAATCAGAGTATTTGTAGGCTGTGATCCAAACAACAGTGATTTAGAACAAATGATGGTGCTAGATTACAGTATAAAAAAACATACCAGTTCTCCAGTAGAAATCGTATGGATGCAGCTGTCTCGTGATCCTGAGAGTTTTTGGTATTCAAACCCAGAAAAGGGCGAGGGATGGGATACTAAAAAATGGGCAACACCATTTTCAGGCTTTCGCTGGGCCATTCCTGAGTACTGTGGCTTCGAAGGCCGTGCCATTTATATGGACGCCGATATGGTTGTGCTTAGCGACTTAAACGAGCTGTGGAATCATCCTATTGAGGGCCAAGGTGTTGTTGCTGCTAAAACAAAGGATGCTATTACGCGCCTTTGCACTTGCGTATGGGATTGTCAGAAAGCTCAAAATTTACTAAAGCCTATAAGTCAGTTGAAAGCTGATCCAGAAGGGCATGATAAGCTGATGAAGCAGTTTAAAGAGCGTCCTGAGTTAATCACTCCTTATATTGACAGTTACAATTGTATTGATGGTGAGGATTTAGAGATTAAAGATATAAAAATCCTTCATTATTCTGATATGGGTACGCAGTTCAGTCACAAATATTCGATACCACGGTTAGAAAAAGAGGGAGCGAAGCATTGGTTTGACGGAAAAATCATGCCTCATCCAAGACAAGAACTTAGCGACTTATTTGATGCCTATTATCAAGAAGCTATAGATGCAGGTTACAGTTTAGAAGACTATCGTGTAGAGCCGTTTGGTGTAATACCTAAGAAGTCACATAAGCGTTATAAGGGTAATAAGATAACGCGTCCATTGAAGAGTGGGTTGTTATCAAAGATTTTTAAGAGATAGAGTATAAATAATTCTATATAAAAACCCGCTTTTTTAATAAATAGAGCGGGTTTTAATTTCAGATTAGTGCAAAAAAAGATAGTTATTTAAGAGTAGAAAGGTAGTGTTCAAAATTCTGTGTCATTACCCTAAACTATGTAAAAAACAAGGAATGACACTATGCAAAACTTTGACTTTAACGAAGCCTTAAAAGGCATCCAAGCAGGTAAACCTATCACAGGCAGTGACGGGGTACTTGCCCCACTCATCAAACAGCTCACCGAAGCTGCCTTAAATGCCGAAATACAAAGCCACCTTGAACAAAGTTCTGAGACCATCCCGAATTCTGTGTAACTGCGATTTAGATTAAATGTCTGCTGATACGGTCATCGAACATAATCATAAAGCGATTGAGCGCCGCCGTCCAGTTTCGAATCGGCATTGACCACCTTGACGA
>NZ_CAJHBJ010000054.1:0-8678 GCF_904846595.1 Psychrobacter sp. HII-4
TTCTACCAACATCGGTCTCTTTACCTGCACAATACGGTTCTATCTTTGCCCACTGGGCATCACTTAGTGTTAATCTAGTCATAGCACTATAATTATCAATTATTCTCTATATGTCAACACACCCTAGTGCAGTAATGGCAAAAAGCCCGACAGTTTTTAATTCAGACAAAATTATTCCTTTGACTATTTATAATGTAGTGTCTAAACAATACGGCTGATGTCTCTACTGATGACAAGAATTATCAGCAAGAGCATTTAATATTCCACAGGATACCGCGGGTGCGCTAGATAGGCATTTTTTTCGCAAATCCATTAGATGCTGCTTTAACTGCATCAACTCTTCAATACGAACTTCTACCGCCTCAATATGCTCATCCAACAAGGCATTTACATTGCCGCAGTCTCTGTCAGGCTCATCCCAGTACTGCAATAACACCCGTACTTCATCCAACTTCATATCAAGCGTACGACAGTGCAGGATAAACTGTAGACGCTCGATGTGGGTGTCATTATATAAACGATAATTGCCTGCACTGCGTGAAGGCTCAGGCAACAATCCTTCCTTTTCATAGTAACGAATGGTTTCTACTGTCGCGCCTGTGCGTTTAGCGAGTTCTCCGATTTTAATCAGCATAACTGCCTCTTGAGCATTAAACATTAAAGTAACTATAAAGTTTAATGACTAATAAATCAATGTTATGACGTTAAAGACGAAGTACCTTGACTCTAAAGCCACTATAGGGTTCATAATAGATTTATTAAAAAATGCTTATAGCAGCACAAGTTATCAGGACAACGCATTAGGAAAAATAATTATGCAATATCATATCGAAGGTATGGACTGTGCCAGCTGCGTCGGTAAAATCGAAACGGCGCTCGCTCGTATGCCTGACATCTCTGATGTACAGCTTAACTTTGCCACCGAAAAGTTAACGCTAACACTGGATCCTGATGGAGAGACGCAATTTAGTGACATCGAAAAAACCATTAAGCGCCTCGGGTTTGGTATATCTGCCATAACGGATCAATCAACCGCAGCAAATAGTAGCCGTCAGTCCGCTACAGAGCAGCCACGTTGGTGGCAAAGCCGCAAAGGTAAGCGAGTCATTGGTCTTGGTGTGTTGATGAGCGCCGCTTACGCGCTATCAGTGGTTTTTTCTGATTATGGCATGTGGGCATTTGCTGTTGCCGTCATTGTGGGCGTGTCTCCTTTTGCTCGTAAAGCCTTTGCCTTAGCGTCGACCGGCACACCTTTTTCGATTGAGATGCTGATGTCGATTGCGGCAATTGGTGCGCTTATTATTGGTGAGCCTGCAGAGGCAGCAGCAGTGGTATTCTTATTCTCAGTCGGCGAGCTACTAGAGAGCGTGGCTGCTGATCGCGCGCGTGCTGGCATTAGGGCTTTGGCAGCACTGGTGCCAAAGACTGCGATTTTACTTGACGCACAAGGCGGGCAGCGCGATGTACCGACATCTTCATTACAAATCGAGGATTTGGTGCTGGTACGCCCAGGCGATAAGGTATCTGCTGACGGCATTATTACTCAGGGCGCATCTAGCCTTGATGAATCGCCCATCACCGGCGAGTCTATCCCCGTTGCCAAAACAATAGGCGACAAGGTGTTTGCAGGCGCCATCAATACGGAGGGCGCGCTGCACATACGCGTAGAAAAAACAGCCGCTGACAATACCATTGCACGAATCATTGAGCTAGTGGAGCAGGCGCAAGCCTCCAAAGCGCCCACTGCACGTTTTATCGAAAAGTTTAGCCGCTACTACACGCCAGCAGTGATGGCGATTGCCGCTTTAGTTATTATTATTCCGCCGTTAGTGATGGGCGGGGAGTGGGCAACTTGGCTATATCGCGGTTTGGCATTATTGCTCATCGCCTGTCCTTGCGCTCTCGTCCTATCCACACCGGCCGCTATCGCCTCGGGTCTGGCTGTTGGGACGCGCCGCGGCCTGCTAATCAAAGGTGGGAGCGCGTTAGAAACCATTGGTCGCGTCAATACGGTTGCTTTTGACAAGACAGGTACGTTAACGGAAGGCAAGCCCCGCGTGACCGACGTTATTACCTTTGCCCAGCAGTATATGGATGCTCAAGATGAAAATGCGATATTAGCGCTGTTTGCCAGTGTTGAGTCCGCCTCTAACCATCCGCTTGCAAAAGCCATCATCGATCACGCCAAAACGGCCAATATTGCCATACCAGTAGCGTCTAAGGCTCACGCGACTGCAGGTAAAGCTGTGCATGCGACGGTAGCTGGGCGCTCTTTAACCATCAGCTCTCCTGTATATGCCGCCGACCAAACCTCAATAACCGCCAAACAAAACGCCCAAATCGAAGCGTTACAAAATGAAGGAAAAACGGTGTCGGTACTGTTCGATGAGCAAAGCCGTGAGGTGCTCGGGCTAATCGCGCTACGAGATGAGTTGCGGGACGATGCCAAAGAAGGCGTAGCACAGCTTCATGCAATGGGGGTTCGCTCCATGATGCTGACGGGTGACAACCGCCTTACTGCTCAAGCGCTTGCTAGTCATCTAGATATAGAGTGGCAAGCTGAGCTGTTGCCCGAAGATAAGCTGCATTTGATAGACGAGATGAAGACTAAAGCCCAAATAGCGATGATTGGTGATGGTATCAATGATGCGCCAGCGTTAGCGACTGCCGATGTCGGTATCGCGATGGGCGGTGGTACTGATGTCGCCATTGAAACGGCTGACGTCGCTTTATTAAAAAGTCGCGTGACCGACGTCGCTCATCTGATTGCATTGTCGCGTGCAACCTTATCTAATATTCATCAAAACGTGATTTTTGCGCTGGGCCTCAAAGCAGTGTTTTTAATCACCACGGTACTCGGTATCACTGGTTTATGGATCGCGGTATTGGCTGATACTGGCGCAACCGTGCTGGTTACACTTAATGCTTTGCGTTTAATGCGTTTTAAAAACGTCCATTAGCAAACGCCCTTAACACAACGAGATATTGAATACCTGTAATGCTTAGAGCGTGTCCTTACTTCAATAGATAATCCTCTAGATGGATTAAAGATGGCTAACTCTGGCCAAATGCTGTCAATTAGCTGACTAGTAGCTCGATATTCTCTGCGCTGTGTTCGTTGTTTGATGACAATGTTTGATAAAAATGTCTAATCATAATGTTTGGCTGCCATTCATCTCATTTTTATCACCATTTTTAAAATAAAGACACGCTCTATATAAACCCCAGTTCGGAATAAGCAAAGTGCCCGTATTAACTGGGCAGTTTTGGTGGTTTTTTCGGTTTTGGCAGTGGCGTTTTGGCATCGCCTGCAGGCTTGCTATCAGGGGCGCTCATGCCTTGGTCAGCACTATTTTGGTCAGTACGATGGCGCTGGTTTTGCGCGCTACTATCAGCTGACAGATTGTTGGTTTTGCCGTATTGAATATCATTGGCGTACGGCACACTGTTTAGCTCTTCATCGACGAGGCCGTCATCTAAGTCGATGACTTTTTTTGGCGGTGCATGCGGCTGTATATGATCGCCTTTTGGTTGATTGGCGTAGTATATGTCGGTGCTGGTCTGCGCATTTTGTGCCCCTGCCTGTTTGGACTCAGGCAGTATTCTGACATCGGATAGGCGGCGTACCACATAGTTACTTGGAAGGGGTTTACCGCTTTTTTGTGCCGAGGTGTCATCAAATATCATGTGTCCTTGGCTATCGATACGCGCATATTTCATGGGCTTGTCACGCGGCCAAAAAAAGTCAGAAGGATGACTGATAATGTGACCAAACACCAATTTGGTCAAACGACCCCATTCAAAGAAACGTACTTCTTTGGAGCGTAGCGCGACAAACAGCGCCAGAGAAAAACTGACCATCAGGTTGACGATGCCAATTAGCGCCACTCCTAGGATCGACAATAAAATCACGCTCCAGCTGATTTGGTCGGCGGAGATATTAAACAATCCATGCGCTAGGTTGGCTGAGGCAAAGGCGATATGGCGGATATCAATCGGTAGACCAAAGATATAGCCTATCGTCGCGGTACTGCCTAAGAATACACCAAATAAAAAGTTGCCCATGATAGCGCCGAGATTGGCCTCGACAAAGCCGCCCAGCCGCTGGAGCCAAGATTTGGGCAGTACGTATTGCAAGAGTCGATGACGCTGGATACGCGCGCCTATATGGTTATAAACCGCCAAGTTATCATAGTAGCCAGCGATAAGCCCCGATAAGAACAAATACACCCCAGCGATGGCAGCATGAGGCAGAGCCAATGAGCGAAAAGGATCAAGGTCGTGCAGGAGGTGCTCAGCCTTGGTGGTGTCGATCATCGGTGCGCCTGTGTACTGTAGCCATGCAAACGAGATAATCAAAGCAACTGGGATAGCCAGCATGACGTTACCCATGATAGCGATAAACTGCGTGCGCAAAATGTCGACCACCAGCTCTGAGAGCTTGGTCAATTGCCGTGATTTTTTGCCCGAGCTGTCCGATATCGTTGAGGCGATGGCCGCAGCAGTCATGGCCGGCTGCTTGGTGGCGACTGTACCGCGAATGACATGAATGAATACAAAACCCAAGCCATAAATCATACTATTAACAAACGCGCGTCCCATCGGCGCTAAGGCCAATTGATAGGCCAGTATCTTGATGGTAGCCATAAAGGCAATGACAAAACCGCCGATAGAGGCCTTTTTAAACATTTTTTGATAGCCAGCTTTGTCGGTACTGATATAGTGCTCACCGACGCGGCTGGCGTTTTCTGTGACTTTGCGCGATAGCAGTTTGGTATTATTGTCAATCAAATAGCCAATACTATAGCGGCGATTGGCCGTGGTAATCAGCGTCTGCACCAGCTCAATCACCGCATGATCTCGCTTTTGATGATCATCGGTCAAAAGCTCGGTCAAGATGCGCATGCGCTGCAGGCTTTGATCAAGGCGCAGCATCATGTTGGTCAGACGAATAGAGATACCTGTTTTATAAATGCGCTTACGTACGGTGGCGACGATGCCTTCGCACTGCTCAAGCATGACCAGCAAGGGCGCTGGGTCTACGGCTTTTTCGGGTGTGATGTCTGTCAGCGTATCTAGCTCGTGGGCTTGGCGATACTGATTGACAAACAGCACGGCTTCTTGGTTTTGGGCGACAAAAGACGCAGAGTAGTTGAGTATCTGAGGATACGACTCCATCAGATCGGGGTGCAAGCCAATGCCGCTAATGCGGTACGATAAGATAATAATGGCGTTTAATATATTGTTTTTGGCGGTAGCGACTAGGTCCAGATGCTGCTCATTGACTTTTAGTAGCTCGACCAGCGCATCCCACTTGTCGCGCTCGATGTTGGCCAGCCAGCGTTCATCAGAGCGCTTATTAAATAAATAGCCCACCAGTTCAACGACGGAGTCTTCTTGCGGCAATAAAGGCAAAAACCGATGCCCAATCAGCCGGCGCAGACTGTTAAAAAACCCTTGATCTGACATGATGCCGGTGTCGGTGTATAGCGCAATTTGTCGATACTCGATAATGAGCTTTAACACAAAGCTGGCCAGCCCATCTGCATACTCTGGATGCTGACGTAGGATGTCGATTAGTGATTGAATGTTTTGATTGGCTAGGGCAGGCTCTCTATCACTGACGCGCAGCTCATTTATCAAGCGCTTGAGCACCACCGGATCGGGCACATCACTGAGCGCAGTAATCTGTTGCAAAATGCGTTTTAGTTCTGACACGTTGCGTCCTTTATTATGAGAGGATTTATCATAAGCGGTTTTTATTATTTAAGAGTCATCAAGGTTGCTGGGCGACCAACGAGCTGCACACCATCAGACAAGTATCCTGCGTTATTTTAATCATAACGATAGTTCGGTGGTGAATTATTTTGTTAGCAGTTATTTTTACTAGGGTATGTTGACAATTACCGTAAATGGATAATCGTCGCTGCTAAATAGATATGAGCAGCAAACGCCTCATCCGTTTTTTCAGCACGCATGGCAATTTTCTTGAAATTTTTCCATGATGGCGCTTTCTTTTTTCGGTATTGATTTTATATCGTGATTGGTAATACACCTTATATAAGCCGCCTATGAGTATTGATTATAGCCATGCTGATAATGTTTGTTTATCGAGTATGGCACCTAACTTATGGTAGCTCGCTTATACCAGCTAATAAAAAAGCGCTGACTATGTATCATATCCAGTCAGCGCTTTTTATAAGCTTAGAGGCTATCTTGAATCGCTTTATGCACTGATAGCCGTTATCTCACTAGCGAGTCTTTTCGTCTTATATCTGGCTTCAGCTAACGTCATCTTGTTTTTGGCAACCACAGTCAGCACGCAAGGCTTACTCAGGTAGTCTGTTTTTACAAACAGCATATTACCCGACGTCGCCTCCACGATAGTGATCTCACACTCTCCTTGCTGCATTTGATTAGCAGACGAATCGCTGAGTGCTGAAAGCGTGCTACTCATCGCCGCAAACTTATCTGCTTGATTGCTCAGCTCGTTTATCGAAAAACAACTAATAGGAAAACCATCAGTGGTACACAAAGTCACGAGCGCAATTTCTCTATTGGCTTCACAAAGCTCTTTGATACAGCTTGATAGCACCGCTTTTGCTTGGGAGTTTTCATTTATCATAATCGTATCTAACATTACTGTTCATTATTAAGAGTATTAAATAGCTGCAAAAGACCAATAGCGGACTCTCGGCTTCTAGGGTCGGCATTAATGATGGGCGCGACTACATTATGATGCATGAGTACCGCTCTAACCTCTTGTCCTAGCGCCGCTAGGCTTGCAGGGTCGGCGTCCTCACAGTGGGTCACTCCTACGATACAAGTGGTTTGGTTTTTTTCTGGCGCAAAAAAAGTCAGCAGTTTGTCCAAGTTATTATAGTCAGGGATATCGCCATACTTAATCAAAATAAGCAGACCCCACAAAGAGCGATTGACAAACTCCCACAAAAAAGAATAACGCTCTTGACCTGGCACCCCATAAATACCTAATGCCATATCATCGGCTAAAGTAATACGCCCATAATCGATACCGACAGTCGTATATTCTTTGCCTATATCGATACTAGACTTGGCTTCAGTTTCAAGAGGACTTATCTCGCTTAAAGTCTTGACCAGCCGAGTTTTTCCGGCACCTACTTCTCCGATTATCGCTAGCTTCTGATAGTCCACTGCTTACCCCATTCCTAAAAATCTTTTAATCGCACCATAAAACCTGCTCGGTTTTTTTGCTGGTATATCTTGTGGTTTGGCCGGCTCTGACACAGCACTGGGCGCAGGCTCGGTCACCGCCAGTATCCCTAATGACTCAAAATCTTTGATAATATCAGTGACCTGATCATAAGTCCCAAATTCATCACTCGCGACTAAACTGTCAAAAGGATAAGGGTTTTTGGTCAATTTGACGCAAAGATTCATGATCAGCTGCGGTTGACTGGTCCGATTAAGGTCAGGCCATGCCAGCAGCTTTAGGTATTTGCCATCGTAAGAATGAGTCGCTATGGCATTGTTATTGCCTAAATTGATAAAATCTTGCAGACGTGCTTTTTGCTCAAACGTAAAAGCATCTAATGTCTGTTGATGGTCTTCAATAAATGTCTTAAAAATAGGGCCTTGATCGATAAAATCAAAGATACTGACCCTCCACTTATCGAAGCTACGCTTCGTCACTTTTTCGTCGACAAACACCCATATATCGTTATGCCTAGGATCAGCCAATATCTTATTCATCAAGTCATCGATCTCGATAGCCGGCCCTTCTAGCACTTGCACGTACTGGCCTCGGCGATAGGATAGAACACCTGTGATTTGCGCGGCTGGATTGCGTTTGCGAGATATCTGTACGATGTTTGACAAACCGGTAGGCAGGTTGATACCGCGCTCATTGGCAGTGGTTCTACTGACATACGCAATACATTTCATGTTGCCCTCACTTAAATAAGGCATATAAAGTAGCTTGTTCAATGATGACGATAGCTACTGATAATTAAGGGGTGAGTATCGAGTCATCGCTCTTTAAAGTGGCAGCAATAGCAATGACTCAATAATAAGAAGCGTGATTCTAGCTTATTTATACTTCAAGCTTAGCTTCGATGCCTTGTACTTTACGGCGCGCCAAAGCTAGGTTTGATTTGGCTTTATCGAGTACCAAGTACAAAAACAAACCTTCGTTATGCGCTGATGGGCGAATGATATGAATCTGTGATTCTAGAGTAATCAACATATCATCGATATCACCTTTGATACCTAATGATTCCATCGTTGCCATTTTGGCTTTGACCACTTGCGAGTTACCGGCAGCAGCAAGCTCTAAATCCACGCCGCCACCAGCCGTACCTAGCACCATGCCGGACATATAGTCGACAATACAGGCACCCATAGCGCCATCAACTTGCATTAACTCTTGTAAAGACTGATCGATATTGGACATTTTCTTTCCTCAATTATTTTAAATGGTGAAGCACTTATACTTTATTTTAAAAATAAAGTGATTGTTTGTGCCGTATTTTATCTAAAGCTATCACTGCATATTAATAACAAAACCACACTATAATTAGGGGCTGTATAGAATTGAGAAAACATTGAAAAAAATAAGCAACGCCTTACTCTAATGTTTACCACAACAAAGAAACAAGGCGTCACTTATGGCTCGCACCAAGCTTAACGATGAACATTGG
>NZ_CAJHBJ010000055.1:0-8046 GCF_904846595.1 Psychrobacter sp. HII-4
AAACCATCAACAAAAGCCGCTCGCTTAACGTTGACAAAACCAACAGCGAATTTGTCAAACTGGGTAAGTCTGTCACCGTAGGCTTAGGGTATGCCACCCAAGTGGGCACCATCATGAACACCGCTGTTGGCATCATGCAGACTGAACAAGTGGGCCGCATCAAAAAAACCTTTGTGGGTAAAAGCTATAGTATCACCGCAGGAGATGAGTTTAAGATCACCGTCGGCAAATCCTCATTGGTCATGAATGCCGATGGCAGTATCATCATCACAGGTTCCAGTATCATCACCCAAGCTGAGGGGGAGAATAAGGTGATTGGCAAGGATGTGCTGATCAATCCACCAGGAGCGAGTGCGGGGGGTGCAAGGGAAGAGCTTGAACCTGATTATCTAAATGATGCGCCTGCTCAAGTAGGGGCTGATGGATTACCTGTTCAAGGTAGTGACTCTGATGAAATGACCGATGAAGAGCTATTTGCGATGAACGATCAGATGATAGAGGATGCTATTGCAGATGGTAGTATGGTAGTATGGTAGCGAGTAGTAAGTATGGAAACCTTCAGACTGAACAGTTTATGAATCGACAAGCTGGAAATATCAATAGCAGCGTCATGAATAATAACGGAAGTATACATAGTGGCTCTATGCCAGCTTATCAACAACAGCAAAACCAAAAGACATTTAACGCAGCAGTGACAGTGGTTGGTGTAGCAGCTGGAGGCGGTTCAGCAACGATTCTTTATAAAGGATCTAGGCTTGTAGTCAGTAAGAAGGCACTTGATTTAGCCAAACAAGGCAAGCAGTCTGTAAGCACTTTAATCAAAAACGCTCAAAAGGCAGTCCCTAACACTACCTCTGTGCCTAAGGCTATGGCCGGGGGTGCTGGAGGTTCTGCGATTATGGATGTACTTACGCAAAAGACACTAAATCCTGGCGTTCCTTATGATCCTAGAAAAACGGCTGTAAGCGCTGGCATAGGAGCACTTGGTGGAGCAGGTGGTTCTACTATAGCGAATGCGGCAAAAGTACCTTATGCAACTGCGTTAAATATACCAAAAACGATAAAAAATTCTACAAGTATGAAAATCTTGAAGCAACAAAAAGCAGCGGAAACTGTAGGTAAAACAGCAGGAAAAGCGGCTATTGATGAGTCTGATAACCAGTAGAATTTATATAAAGGTGAATGTCAATGTTTGATATTTTAGAAGGAATTGTTGAACATATAATATTATTTTTTAATATACCAGATCGACCTTTTATAACTGCTTTTATAAAGTGGGTTTTATTAACAACGATCTTCTTTATTGTAGTTAGATTATTCCGTCTTTTTCAGTCATTAGGTTCAGCTTACCTTATTGATGATATTAAATTATGTGTAGTTTTAGGGTTTTTTGCTGCGCTCTTGTCCCTTTTGTTGAATGCAATCGATTGAAAGGAATGAGATATCTGAAAGGTAAAAACTAATGTTTGATATCTTGGAAGGAATTGTTGAACATATAATGCTGTTTTTTAACATACCTGATCGACCTTTTTTGACAGCATTAGTGAAAGCAATCGTGATTACTCTTTTGACCTTCACTGTAATGAGATCAGCTAGATTTTTTTTCGAATCAATTAAATCAGGTTATTTAATTGAAGATATTAAAACAAGTTTAATTATAGGTTGCGGTTTAGCAATTCTGATGCTTATATTTGATCTATTTGAAAAAAAACATTGACATTTGTGTAGGGTGAATCTTAATGTTTGATATCTTGGAAGGAATTGTCGAACATATAATGTTGTTTTTCAACATACCAGGTCGACTTTTTTTGACCGCATTAGTGAAAGCAATCGTAATTACTGTCACGACCTTTATCGTAATGAGATTTGCTAGATTCTTTTTCGAGTCTATTAAAACAAGCTTAATTATAGGTTGCCGTTTAGCAATGCTGATGCTTGATCTATTTGAAAAAAATAAAATTGAATTCACTGATGGATTTTTGAAATATAGAAGATAAGCACTCCATGAGCACTCAAAGTCTAAACAAATTAAATTTCTTCTTATTTGTAGCCCTATCAACTGGATTAACTGTCTCCGCCTGCTCAGCCGAGCCTGTAGACACAGCATCCTCAATAGAGAAAAATTATACTTCACAATCATACCAACTTGGTCTTAACTACTATAAAGGCAATTCAGTCAAACAGGACTATAAGGAAGCCTTTGAGCTCTTTCAAGAAGCTGCCAACCAAGGTAGTCCTAAGGCTCAGTTTCAACTAGGTAATATGTATGAGCATGGTCAAGGCGTTGATGAGGATAAAGCTAAAGCCTTGGGATGGTATAAAAAAGCAGCAGAACAAGAGTTGCCTGATGCACAAAATAGTATTGGTATGTCATACTTTTATAATCAGAAAGTAGAACCCAATTTTGAAAAGTCAGTTAGATGGTTTAAGAAAGCAGCAGAACAAGGTCAGCCAGAATCGCAGTACCATTTGGGTTTATTTTACGAAAACGGATATGACAGACCAATAAATTATAAAAAAGCTATTAAGTGGTATAAGAGCTCAGCAGAACAAGGGTTTGCGCCTGCCCAGTATAACCTTGGCACCTTATATCTTGATGGAAAAGGTACCGAGAAAAACTATACTAAAGCACAACAATGGTATCAGAAAGCAGCTGATTTAGGATTTTCTCCTGCTCAACACAATCTTGGTGTCATGTATGAAAAAGGTTTGGGTATGAAAAAGGATTATGGAAAAGCAGCGTATTGGTATCAAAGAGCAGTTGACCGAAATTATGTTCCAGCTCAAAACAATCTAGGCTCACTCTATTATTCAGGTAGAGGGGTTGAAGAAGATTACGATAAAGCCTTTGAGCTCTATAGTAAAGCCGCTGCTCAAGAAGAAGCTATCGCACAATTTAATCTTGGCGAGATGTATTATTATGGCGATAGTGTACCGCAAGATTATAATAAAGCCTACGAGTGGTATCAAAAAGCGGCTGCTCAAGGCTATCAAGAGGCTCAGGATCGTATTGATCAGTTGAGAAATGAAGGCAAAATTAATCGGTAATTATTTCTAATGCTTTCTTTTATTTAAGCTTCCATCGTCATTGGCCGTCTCTACAACAGCGCCTCACCGTCAACAAAGACCGCAAAGAGACCATCAACAAAAGCCGCTCGCTCAATGTTGACAAAACCAACAGCGAATTTGTCAAACTGGGTAAATCTGTCACCGTAGGCTTAGGGTATGCCACCCAAGTCGGCACTATCATGAACACCGCTGTCGGCATCATGCAGACTGAACAAGTGGGCCGCATCAAAAAAACCTTTGTGGGTAAAAGCTATAGTATCACCGCAGGAGATGAGTTTAAGATCACTGTCGGCAAATCCTCACTGGTCATGAACGCCGATGGCAGTATCATCATCACAGGATCGAGTATCATCACCCAAGCTGAGGGGGAGAATAAGGTGATTGGCAAGGATGTGCTGATTAATCCGCCGGGGGCGAGTGCGGGGGGCGGTAGAGAGCCTTATCCTGAGAATGCAGGTTATATGGCTACTTATGGTGAGCCTGATCAGGGGGGTGGGGGATTGTCAGGTTTTGGAGATTACACTCCTAATCCATACGATAATCCTCCAGAAGGTTATAAATATGTTTGGGATGAAAGTATTCGGGATATGGTTCTGAAGCCTATTCCAGAGAAGAAATCAAACTTTGCAGTGGATCCAATTGCTTTAGCATTTCCTGCTTCCGCAGGACATATGGTCACAGACCCTAAAGTGCGCGCGCAAGCGCGTTTACAAAACGATATGCGTGGTGTTACCTATGCAGGCGCTGCTATTGCGGGTTACGGTCCTTATATTGGAGCTGCAGCAAAAGAAGCGGCAACCTTACTACCACAAACTGCAATAAATGGTGCTTCATCTGGCGGTGCTCTTGGTGGTGTGTCATATGTCGCTACGACACCCTCTGAAGAATGGGATCCAAGCAAAGCTCTTATTTATACGGCTGGAGGTGCTCTAACTGGAGGTGTGTGGGGGGTAGCAACTACTGCAACAGAAGTAGCTATAGCGGGTGCTGTTGGTACATATGCTACACAGTATAGTGCTGAAGGTGAAGCAGATTTGTTCACTGCAGGGGTAAATGGTTTATCTAGAGGAGCATTAAAGCCCTATAATTTGGGAGGTATAGGAGATATAGCTCAAGCAGCTACCACATCTGCTGCTGGTGAGTTTGGTAAGTCAGTAGAGTTTAAAGATTCTGATTCAACAGATGATCTAGGACTTTTTTGGACTAAGAAGCCTTAAATTATTATAACTCAAGGGTAGAAATAAATTTGAAATCCGATAAAAACTTTACAGATCATAGTTATTTAATAAATGAGAAAGGTATTACTTTTGTTTATAAGTATTTACTTCTGGCCATAGTGTTATTCATATTTCTGTTGCTTTTTACAAGATTATTGTTTAATTCTGATAATAGTATTTTTTATTTTTTTGAATTTAAAATATCACTGTACTATTTGCTACCGTTTATAATATGCTTATATTCTGTCTTATATTCGTTTTATAGAATTTTATTTGTAATTTCAAAAAGGTTTATCAAGAATATAGAAATAGATAGAAAGTTAAAGATAACTCTAATTAGTGGAAAAGAAATTCTATTAGAAGATTTTAAAATAATAGAGGATCAAAATAAAATAAAATACATAAATAGAGACCAACTTGGTGGTAGAGTTTACAAAAAATATGACTACCAGTATATTGGTATAAAGGACAAAGAGATGATTTATCTTCTACCATATAAAAAAGAATTTAAAGATATTACTATTAAATTACTAGAAAGCGTAAGCCATTAGATCGATAGATAATTAACATAGTAAGGCATTTATATACAGATGTTAACGTTCTAAAGTATAAAAGTGAAGTGTTTTATGATTGTTCAAAAACCAAAAAAATTAATGTTTCATTTAAGACTTGTTATTGCATTATCAACTGGGTTGTTGTTTTCTGCTTGCTCAGCTGAATCTGCCAATGAAATTGGTCAATACTCGACCAAATCAGTGCATAAAAATGAGGGTAAAGATTTCAAATCGGTTTATGCTACGGCTAACCAAGGTGATCCTCAAGCTCAGTTTCAATTAGGTGTGATGTATGAAGACGGTGAAAGTGTTAGTGAAGATAAAGTTGAAGCCCTGAAGTGGTACAAAAAAGCAGCCGAACAAGGATTGGCTGATGCACAAAATAAAATGGGTGTTAAATACTTCTATAGTGAAGATGTAGAGAGAAACTACGGTAAAGCTATTAAATGGTTTAGGAAAGCAGCCGACCAAGGTCATCCGGAAGCTCAATTTCATCTAGGGGAGTATTATACAAATATTGAAGGCAGTCCAATTGATTATAATCAAGCTATTAAGTGGTATAGAAAATCAGCAGAACAAGGTTTTTATCCTGCTGAATTTAACTTAGCCGCACTTTACTACAAAGGTATAGATACGGAGCCGAATTATTCTGAAGCATTTAAATGGTACAAAAAAGTAGCTGATAAAGGGCATGCACCAGCTCAATTTCAAGTCGCTATTATGTACTATGACGGTTTAGGCGTAGAACAGGACTATGGAAAAGCATTTGAGTTATTTCAAACACTAGAACATGAAGGATATCCATCAGCTCAACATAATCTTGGCGTCATGTATGAAAAAGGTGAAGGCGTTGAACAAGATTATAAAATAGCTGCTCAATGGTATCAAAAAGCAGCCGACCAAGGTTATTCTCTTTCTCAAAATGATCTAGGTTCACTGTATTATTCAGGTAGAGGGGTTAAAGAAGATTACGACAAAGCTTTTGATCTTTACACTAAAGCAGCAGCTCAAGGAGAAGCCTTAGCACAGTTTAATCTTGGCGAAATGTATTATTATGGTGATAGTGTCTCGCAAGATTATAATAAAGCTTATGAATGGTATATAAAAGCGGCTACTCAGGGTAACCAAATGGCTCAGGAACGTATTAATAAATTAAAAAATGAAGGTAAGATCACTCGCTAGCTTTTCTAATCCTTAATGCTATATAAAGTCCCGTCGTCATAGGCCGCCTATACAACAGCGCCAACCCGCCACCATGGGGCTACCCTGAGGCGGCCAAAAAGTCCGGCATCAAATCCAAAAGCTTTAACTCCCCACTCGATAACTACAATGAGTTCATGTTCAATGACGACGCAGGCTTTGAGCTGGTGAACCTGCAAGCTCAGCGTGATCTGAACTCACTGGTCAAGAACGATGAGCGCCGTCACAACAACCGTAAAGAGCGCGTAGATTTGAACGAAACCATCGACATCGGTGGCAATAGAGACGAGACCGTACATAAAAGCGAACAGATACTTATCAAAGGCAACCGCGACAAAACCGTCAAGGGTAACGACACCCTCACCGTCAACAAAGACCGTAAAGAAACGGTTAATAAGAGCCGCTCCCTCACCGTAGATAAGACCAACACTGAGTTTGTCAAACTAGGCAAATCAGTGACCGTAGGCTTAGGGTATGCCACCCAAGTGGGCACCATCATGAACACCGCTGTTGGCATCATGCAGACTGAACAAGTGGGCCGCATCAAAAAAACCTTTGTGGGTAAAAGCTATAGTATCACCGCAGGAGATGAGTTTAAGATCACCGTCGGCAAATCCTCACTGGTCATGAATGCCGATGGCAGTATCATCATCACAGGCTCAAGCATCATCACCCAAGCAGAGAAAGAGAACAAGGTGATTGGCAAGGATGTGCTGATTAATCCGCCAGGGGCGAGTGCGGGGGGTGATAGAGAGCCTTATCCTGAGAATGCAGGTTATATGGCTACTTATGGTGAGCCTGATCAGGGGGGTGGGGGGTTAGATGGTTTTGGCAATTATAACCCTCGAAATCCTAATGAGCATTGGGATCCAGACGAACAAAAAATGATGCCTGGAAAACCCCCTATAATAATTGATAGCAATCAAGCGGCGGTATATCAATATTTTAATGGAAATGGTGAAGCGGTTGAATTGGGTGCAACAACCAAATCGCGTTTACGCAATCACGATAGACAAAAGGCTGCTCTAGCGAGATTGAAATCTGGCGTTACTGATATGGATGGATTTTATAGAGTTGACATGACACGGGGGAGCAACAGTATGTTTCATGTTGGTAGAACTGGCGTAGAGTATGATACACAATGCAATAATGGAATATGTACAACTACTTTTAAGGGTTTTCAACAAAAAGATAAGACTACTGGACGTATTTATCCAGATGCTTTCGTTGACCCTATCGATATTGGTATTGAGGTGGGTGGAACACCTTATGACTACAAACCTTATGTTTGGCAAGAAATATATCCTGATAACTTTACTGGTAAGAAATAGCATGATTAATTTTGAACCATTAATACTATATTTCGTTGCCAATGATTCTTTATGGATTTTATTTATTACGATCATAATGACTATGATTGTTAATTTTTATCTACGTAATTACCTTTCATTATTATATAGAATATTACCTACTTGGTTGTTTGCTTATACATTTTCATTAACTTTTGTACGTTTATACGACGACTGGTTAGGCGATAAAGTTGATTCTTATGCACACTTTGGTGGTTTTATGTTTAGTAGGGAGCCCGACGCACCAAAACTGCCGCCTGAGTTCGCTGTTTATTCTGGGGCGTTAGATCATGATACGTGGAGAAATCTTTACTTTTTAACAGGTGTGGTTATTGCAATTATGGTCGTAATTATAGTCGAAGTTTTGATTTCCTTAATTATTCGAATTAGAAGTAGATAGACTTTCTTGAAACTGTACGCTATACAATCAGCTATTAGTACAACGATAAAATTAAAACTTGAAAAATGTACACTTTTATTTATAGCATTAATAATAGTAGGTTACATAATATGAATAAGCATAAAGATTATATAGTTAAATCTTTATAAAATCGATACAGCCCATATCATGAAACAGTTTAGGTAAATTATTCTCCATCCACCCTTGGCGCAGAAACTTAGCCTGTGCCCACTTCTTCTCGATAGGGTTCAAATCAG
>NZ_CAJHBJ010000056.1:0-7351 GCF_904846595.1 Psychrobacter sp. HII-4
G
This sequence comes from Psychrobacter sp. HII-4, assembly GCF_904846595.1. Lineage (NCBI taxonomy): Bacteria > Pseudomonadati > Pseudomonadota > Gammaproteobacteria > Moraxellales > Moraxellaceae > Psychrobacter > Psychrobacter sp. HII-4. The sequence continues at coordinate 2 of NZ_CAJHBJ010000056.1, forward strand.
TCATCAAAGCTTTTCATGCTGCTAGCCATTTGCTGGGCAAGTTTTTTAAGGTCGGTTTGCTTAGTCATTGCTTATTCTCCGGTTAGTGGATTATAAGCAGTTACACAAAGTTTGGGAAACTCTCAATTTAGGCCAAAAACATCGTAACCTCCAAGGTCGCACGCTCTATTGGGCTATCATAGAGCGTGTTTTTTTATGCGCTAATTCTGCAGTCAGGCGCTAAATCCGTTACAATACGCTCATATTTACCCTATTTATTTAGACTAATCTCTAAATGACCCAACTGCTGAAGCCGAACATTATGAGCGTAGACCCAAAAAAACTAAATCAAGAAGTTGCCAAGCGCCGCACCTTCGCCATTATCTCGCACCCTGATGCGGGTAAGACCACCATGACCGAAAAGCTGCTCCTATGGGGACAAGCGATTCAGGTGGCAGGCGAGGTCAAAGGCCGCAAAACTGATCGCCATGCCACCTCTGACTGGATGAGCATGGAGCAAGAGCGTGGCATCTCTATCACCACCTCCGTCATGCAGTTTCCTTACAAAGACCATATGGTCAATCTACTAGACACCCCAGGTCACGCCGACTTTAGTGAGGATACTTATCGTACTCTGACCGCCGTAGACAGCGCGCTGATGATGGTCGATGGTGCCAAAGGTGTCGAAGAGCGTACCATCAAGCTGATGGAAGTCTGCCGTATGCGTGACACCCCCATCATCTCATTTGTCAACAAGCTCGATCGTCAGATTCGCGAGCCGCTTGAGCTGCTCAGTGAAATCGAAGCGGTACTAAAGATTAAATGCGTGCCCGTCACATGGCCGATCGGTATGGGGCAAGATTTTGTTGGGGTCTATCATCTTGCAGAAGACAAAACCTATCTTTATGAGAAAGGCAATGGCGGCAAGATGACCGTCTCTGAAACGCGTGAAGGCTACGATTATCCTGATATACGCGAGCGTCTAGGTCAGCTGATGTTTGATGCTTTTGAGGAGTCACTTGAGCTGGTACAAATGGCGCTCGAAGAGTTCGATGTAGAGGCGTTTTTAAAAGGCGAGATGACCCCTGTGTTGTTTGGTACCGCGCTGGGCAACTTTGGCGTCAATATGGTACTTGATACCTTGGTCAAATATGCCCCGCCACCCAAAGCCCATCCAACGACTGAGCGCGAAGTGGCTGCGACCGAAACGGCGTTTAGTGGTTTTGTCTTTAAGATTCAGGCCAATATGGACCCGCGCCATCGTGACCGCATCGCGTTTTTGCGGGTCTGCTCAGGTAAATACGAAAAAGGCATGAAAATGAAGCACGTGCGTTTGGGCAAAGACGTGCGTATTGCTGATGCCTTAACCTTTTTAGCGGGTGACCGTGAAGCGCTAGAAGAGGCGTATCCGGGTGATATTATTGGCCTACATAATCACGGGACAATCTCTATCGGTGATAGCTTCACCGAAGGCGAGGAGCTGAACTTTACGGGGATTCCGCACTTTGCCCCTGAGCTGTTTCGCCGTGTGGTATTAAAAGACCCGCTCAAATCCAAAGCGCTACAAAAAGGCCTACAGCAGCTCTCCGAGGAAGGTGCCACGCAGGTGTTTATGCCGCAGATTAATAACGACTTAATCTTAGGCGCGGTCGGTGTCCTGCAGTTTGAGGTGGTGGCCCATCGTCTGAAAGAAGAGTACAAAGTACAGTGCAGCTTTGAGCCGGTCTCTATCGCTACCGTACGCTGGATTCACTGTGATGATGAGGCAGCATTGGCGAAGTTTAAGAAAAAAGCCCATGACCAATTATCATTAGATGGTGGTGGTTATCTGACTTACCTTGCGCCATCACGTGTCAACTTGCAATTGATGCAAGATCGTTATCCAGAAATCACCTTTAGCAGCACGCGTGAGCATTAAAACGACTGTTATCAAATCAACCGTATCACTATATTGTTCATTGATTAAGACACGCTAGCCGTGTCTTTTTTATTGTCCGTTATTTATGCGGCAAATGAGTCAAGAGAGGTTTTGAGTGATTAGCAACACTTCAAAAACACAAACAGTGTTCCTACAATACAGCGTCATTGTTACGGTAGAATGTTAAACAATACTTTATATTATAAAAAGGAATGCATGAAAGCTATGGTTCAATCTCATCTTAATAGGTTCACGCTGACGCATACTTCTTTAGGCAGAGTAGGGCGTATACGGCGAATTGGTCTCTTAGCAAGCGGTTTACTGATGGGGGCCGCTAGTCTGTCCGCAAATGCAGGTAGCCTAATCAGCTCAACAGAGTATCTCGATTATCAGTTACCAGAAAAAATTCAAAAGATATGTACTGAGCGTGATAATTGCCCAGATATTGAAGTCAAATATCTCAAAAGCAATCACAGCTGGATAGACAACACCGTCAACGCCCGTATTGATGCGCTGGTGGTCAATAGCAAACCTAGTGAGTCAGGCGCACGAGTGGTAAAAACGCCTGACGATGTCAAAGCGGCGCTTGATGAGTTTGTGACCTCACAGTTTGCGGAGGTTCCAGCAGACAGCGTGTTTGTCTATAGCCTTATGGTCACGCCAGAATACTTAGGTCACGTCAATGATTTTGAGCTGTTTGAGATCAACTCCTACGTCTTTACTGGTGGTGCACACGGCATGCCTTATAGCGAGTATTTAACGTTTGATCTGACCACCAAAAAACAAGTCACTCTTGATGACATGCTGATCAAAGGCAAAAAGCCTCGTTTTGAAGCACTCGCACATGATGCGTATAAAGCATGGGTTAAAACGGTCGCTGATGATGTCAGTAGCTATGAGAAAAGCTGGCCGTTTGTGTTGAGCGACAATGTGACCTTGACAGAGACAGGGATTAACATTCGTTATCAGCACTATTCTATCGGTCCATACGCCTACGGTATGCCGGTATTGAGCATCCCTTATAGCCAGCTTCAGGGGGTTATCAAACCGCAGTTTTTGCCAGCGCGCCTGTCGAATAAATAGTTATCGTTGATGTGTCTGGCACATTTGGCCGATCATCGATCAAATCTGAGAGATAGCTGAATACATTACATGTAAAATTTCATAAAAAATAAGGAGTCATAGCATGATGAACCATACAGATAATGCACATACCACCGCAGATGCAGACAGTTGGCGTCTCAATGCCGTAACCGAAGCGTTGGGCGATTTGACATTGACCGTCACAGATAGCCTCTCGATTGGCCGTGGCAGCGACAATGATGTGGTGCTAGGCAGTAAAGCGGTGTCACGCAACCACGCAGTACTGAGCGTGCTGGATACTGAGCTTTATGTCAAAGACTTAGACTCCTCTAACGGAACCTTTGTTAATAATAAGCGTATTGAGGCGAATAAAACGGTTCAGCTGAACGCCGACGATAAGCTTGGCTTTGCTAGCTTTGAGTTTCAAGTAATGGCTTTAGCTGCCGAGGATATAGAGTCAAGCGCCATTGATCCAGCCACCAAAGGGCCGAAAGCAAAAGAGCCAGAAGAGATAGTAGGCTCAGAGCAAGAAGATCTAGAGAGCACTAGCACGCCATCGAAGCAGTCGGCAACAGAGTCATCACTGCCACCTGCCGCTGTTGAAGAAACGATCCCAGCAAGACCTGCATCACCGAGTGAGACAGTTTCAGTAGAAGCTACGCCAGAGCCAGTGGTAAAAGAAACGATCGTCGAGGAGGTGCTCGCGGCTAGTGCAGGCGAGGCCGCTATGTCCGCCGCCCCTGTAGAAGAAGATATTATTGCCCCTACGCCAGCTCAAAATGAACCTCAAGAAACTGTTGAGGCAGAGCCAGTAGCCAAAGAACAAGTCGCTGCAATGCCAGTAGTCGAAGAGCCAGTCGTTAAAGAGCCGGCCACTAAAGATCCAGTCGTTGAAGAACCAATAGTAAAAGAGCCAAAAGCCGAAGCACCTGTAGCCGAACGCCAAAGTCCTGAGCATGACAAAACCACCAAAACTGCGCTACAAGAAGAAGCCGATCCTGAGGTGCTGCGCGCCAAGCAAGCAGCGACCGCTCAGTTTTCAGGAACTGCCAATCTCGGTCAGGAGCGCGACCTTGGTACCGAAGGCAACAATGCCATGGAGCAAGCCATCAATAATCCTGCCAATGCTGGCCAAGTAGAGAAAAAGTCCAGCGGCGGTTGGTTTGTATGGGTGTTTATTGCAATTTTGATTATCGGGTTGGCGTTATGGTTGTTTAATATGGGCGGCGCTTAATTTTAATGGCGTTTCATTTTAATATAGTACTGGCCAGTCCGTTTGAGCCGCTATAACCCCAGCGGGCTTTGATATAATTAGCGGCTACCAGTTATCCTTACTATGCCACTGATAATAAACTAAGCCACCAATCTGCCATTTTTATAGCGTCAACATTCAGTAGAGTGTTGACGCTATCTTGCATTTGTATTGTGACTATCGTTTTTACTGTTCTTATCTTTTGCCAATCGTTTGCTAAGAGAGTTTCATTATGATGACCTTTGAAGAATATCAAGCTTTTCAAGACCGTGGTTTTAGCCATGCGCCACTGATAAAAAAACGCTTGATGGATGCCCAAACGCCAGTCTCGGTGTTTTCCAAAGTACGTGATTTGAGCGGTTCGGCCTACTTGTTTGAGTCAGTGGCAGGCGGTGAGCGTTGGGCACGGTATTCGATGATTGGTCTGGGTGGTGATCTGATCGTGCAATATATAGATGGGGCAATGACGGTCAAAAAAAATGATCATATCGACGTGGAGATGGTAGACCAACCATTTGAGTATATTCGTACCCTGATGGCAGAGTATCAAATGCCAACTTCAACAGACATGCCGGCACTGCCGAGCTTTAGCGGTGGTCTGGTTGGGTATTTCGGCTACGATATGGTACGGGTGATCGAGCCGAGTATGGGAGAGTGTGAAGCGCCCAACCCAATGACCATGCCTGATATGTGGCTCATGCTATCGATGAATGTGATAGTCTTTGATAGGCTAGAAAATACCCTATCTATCATCGTCTATGCTGACTGCAGAAGCGATGACGGCTATAGCCATGCCATTCGCGAGCTAGAAAAAATAGAAGACAAGCTGACAGAGATGCCAAGCTTGTACGCCCCTATCATGCCCACACCTAAGTTTAAATCGCATACTGGCATGGATAAATACAGTACGGATGTCAATAAAATCAAAGACTACATTATGACAGGGGATGTGCAGCAAGTGGTGCCAGCCCAGCGCCTGACCGCGGATTATAAAGGCAACTCGCTGGCAGTGTATCGTGCGCTGCGATTTTTAAACCCATCACCGTATTTGTTTTTAGTGCATGGCTACACGTTAGATGATCACAAACGTTTTGATATCATCGGTGCCTCTCCTGAGATGCTATCTCGCGTGGAGGATGGCCGTGTCAGCGTGCGTCCGCTGGTAGGCACACGCAAACGTGGCCAAGATGCCGCCGCCGATTTAGCACTTGAGACGGCGATGCTCGCTGACCAGCAAGCGGTCGCCGAGCACTGCAAGCTCGTTGACTTAGCATGTGATGATCTTAGCCGCGTCTGTGAAGATGGCAGCGTTGAGGTCAGCCAAAAAATGGCTGTCGAGCGTTATTCGCAAGTGATGCAGGTGGCCTCTCATGTTGAGGGTGCGATAACTGCTGACAAAGATGCGCTCGATGTACTGTGTGCCACTTTTCCTGCAGGCTCACTGTCAGGTGCACCCAAAATCCGCGCGATGCAAATCCTCGATGAGATTGAGCCGGTGCGTCGTAGCGTCTTTGGCGGCTGCGTTGGTTATTTGGGCTGGCATGGCAATATGGACACCGCGATAGCGGTGCGCACAGCGGTGATGCGCCGCGGCAAGATACATATCCAAGTAGGCGCAAGTGTGAATGACAGTGCTACTGCAGACGCGATGTGGGAGGAGACCAACCAAAAAGCCCAAATACTGATAAAAGCCGTAAAAATGGCCTGTAATGGATTACGTATTCGCTAACGGCTAGGCTTACAGCGAACGGTAAAACAAGCACAAATGCTATGACTGCGATAAAAGCGGTTTTATGGCCAAAAAAACAGTAACATAATCAACCGCTTGACAGTTAATGTGAAATTAATCGCAAAAAAAATAAAAAAGGGCTTGCGTCTCTCAAAATATTTGATAGAATAGCCACCACTTTGAGAGAACAAGCCGACTTAGCTCAGTTGGTAGAGCAACTGACTTGTAATCAGTAGGTCGCCAGTTCGATCCCGGCAGTCGGCACCATCTCTTTTAAAGTCGCTTTTTATAAAATTGTCTTGTTTTAAAGTCATTTTTGTTCAAAGCACCCTAAGGTGGGATTGGGGAGCGGTCAAACCCAACAGACTGTAAATCTGTCGCGAAAGCTTCGAAGGTTCGAATCCTTCTCCCACCACCATATTTTAAGTTTGTCATAGCGCCAAGCAAGCTCTTATTATGATAGACTCTCTATTAGAGTCAGCCAAAACAAGAGTAATTGCGGGTGTGGTATAATGGTAACACCTTAGCCTTCCAAGCTAATGACGCGGGTTCGATTCCCGCCACCCGCTCCATATATACACCATCGCAAAGACTATCAATAATACATCACGACAGTCAGTTATCATTGCTGCATCGTGATATTTTTTTTAGTAAATCTACAGATTTCTGCTGTAGTTATTAAAAATATGCTCATATAGCTCAGCGGTAGAGCACTCCCTTGGTAAGGGAGAGGTCTCGAGTTCAATTCTCGATATGAGCTCCATTTATTGTTTTAGCTTTTTGTGTTTGCTTTGAGCTTTAATACACAGCTTTACGTCGATATCGAAATTATAGAATATTGAAAACTATAAAATTAGTGTGGCAGATTATAATTCAAAGGTGACACTGAGGTGTTGCCTTTTAGTGCTGTCAATTGGTTAACAAAGCAGTAACGCTTCAGCTGGTAGATTGGTTAGGGACTCGTAAGATATCGTAACGCAACCGCCATATCGCGATACCGTGGATGATGGGCAATCGCGCAAAAAGCAAGTATAATAACTAAACATATAAGTGTAATCAAAAATAAGCTTGAATAAAAACAAGTTTGAATAAAGCATTGAAACGTACCGTGTTTAGAGGCAAATGAAGAGTCTTGTGTTTGCGATAAGATGTTAAGCAAGGTCGTTTTAGTAGTTAAGCCATAGCGTCAACGGTTTGATGGTTGAATATGCATCAGAAGCCGTCAAACAGCTATTCACTGATCTTTTATTGATAAAGATTCACCAAAAAAAGAGGAATTACCCATGGCAAAGGCCAAGTTTGAACGCAACAAGCCACACGTCAACGTCGGCACCATCGGACACGTTGACCACGGTAAAACAACCCTAACCGCCGCTATCGCAACCGTAG
>NZ_CAJHBJ010000057.1:0-7058 GCF_904846595.1 Psychrobacter sp. HII-4
AGATCTCAAGCTCGCCTGTGTCGCTACGGACTCTCTTTTTAGTGTGCCCATTGCGCTTGTTAGGCTTATCTGCTTTTTCATGCTTGGGGTAGCCGAGATGCTCTTCCATTTCTGCTTCTAGGGCAGTATCAATAAAGGACTGCATGAGCTGCTTTTGAAAGTCTTTGATGTCATCGAAGCTTTTCATGCTACCAGCCATTTGCTCGGCCAGTTTTTTAATGTCAGATTGGTTAGTCATTGCTTATTCTCCGGTTAGTGGATTATAAGCAGTTACACACTTTTTAGGAAAGGCTCTAAGATGATTGACTCGTATCTACCTTTAATACCTATCATCGCTCTATATTTATTCACCTTTTTTCATAACAAGAAAAAAGGTAGGCAACTTATTTTAAAAGATAAACTACTTATTAATACAATGTTATTTTTATGGGTAACCGCAGGATTGTGGGGTGGGATCGCCTATATTCTTGATCCCAATGAGATGGGACGTTCTATTGTAACAACCAGTTATTCTTATTTATACACCACAGGTAGAGTGTTAGGGTTTTGGGTTATTGCTTTAACGTATACGCTGTTTTTTCATTGGCTTTTAAAACCTAATAGTTCATTTATCTATTCAAAAAACGCAGTGCTGAATGAAGAGTCAGATGTATTGTGGATAGGGTATAAGATCATGTTTTTAGCCATGTCGGTTGTGGTCGGTCTGTCAGGTGGATATGGATTCTTAACTCGAACTTGCTGGGGGTTGGAGAGAATAAGGTATATCAACGATACATTTATGTGGTGGGTAGAGCTATTCTGGTGTATTGCAGGTCTAGTTGGTATTTGGACTTATTTCAGATATATAAGGTACTGGAATGGAAAAAACTCTACCTAGCAAATACTCGTTTTAAAGCTTTTACGTCCGCTGTAAGCCATGCCATTAATACTCTACAAGCTTAATAAGTATATCCCAGCGGAACCAACTAAAAAGGCTTATTAATCAATTAACAGACTACTTATAGTAGACTGCCGTAGTAGAACCACTTAATGAGTACTGAGCATCTTCGGTCTTTCCTTGGCCACATCAGCAATCAGATGCCGTGAGCACTTGGTCATACCTTGTATCTCAGAATAGCTATGACCTGATTTGAGCAGACTGGCGATAATCTTGCGCTTTTCGATATCCTTCCTACGTCCTGAATACTTACCTTCTGCCTTAGCACGAGCAATACCTTGCTGCTGACGGTTACGGCGATCTTCATAGTCTTTTCGAGCAATGGCTGCGAGCATATCCAGCATCATCGAGTTAATGGCCTGCAATACACTGCTCATAAATTCTGTACTGCTTTCAGATTGAAGCGCCATATATGAGGTCGGCAGCTCTTTTGATACGATAGAGAGCTTTTTCTCTGATAGCATTCTTTTTAGCGTATCCCAATCAGCTTGGTTCAAACGCGCCAAGCGATCAATCTGCTCAACTAAGATCACATCGCCCTTATGAGCGTCTTCAATCAGCTGCATCAGCTTTGGTCGCGCCAAGATAGCGCCTGATTCGTTTTCGACATAGAAGGCAGCAATTTTGTGGCCATGATCGTTGGCAAATGCTATGAGCTCGCTTTTGGCACGCTTAGCATCTTGTTCTTTGGTAGACGCTCGTAGATACGCTCTAATAAACATAAACACCTAAAATAGTCTGTTATAAGTGGTTCCATTATACCAGTCTGTTTTAAGTGGTCTGTTAATAGGTTTGAAGGGTGAAATAGGTGGTTCCCTTAGGGTATAACTATTCGATATCTACACCGCTCTCTCTAATATCTTTGACGAGTTTTTCAAAATAATTATCGCTATCACTCATTAAGCGATCGTATTCTTGTTTGAGTAAATACTCGATGACATGCTTTTTTTTCATACCACCATATCCATATAACGCAATCATCGTAAGTTGATGCGAACTTTCTTTGCTTATCAACATATCCAAGCGCTTAGCGCCCTTTTTTATATGATGTTCTCGGTGGCGCTTTTGACGTTCGTTGACATTACTCATAGTATAATCCTGTTACCGTGTAACTTTATTATACTCGTTACACGGTAACATACAAGATATATAGTATTAAAATACTAAGTAGATATTTAATATTATTCTTATATAACCTTCCTTTTGGATAATGGCATGAGCAAATGTTCAGCTTCGACGCTATAATAGCCTCTATAAAAACTCATATTTATGGACATAGTTATGGAAGGAATAGTTGTATTTATATTCATTGGTTTAGCTGTATTAAGCATGTTAGCTGTACTTTGGTATTTATTTCAAACTGTCCGTATCATGTGGGCATATAACTCATTATTAGCGATTGCATCAGTGTTTTTTAGTCCTATTGTTCACATTATTTTTTACTTTATGCCTAAAGATAACTTTGATAAACATGAAGCAGGATTATTTAAGAAATACTTCTTATCTATTGGGCTAATTGCCTTATTGGGTGTTGTGGCTAGTGTTGTTATACCCGCTACGCAAGTGCGAAACTCAATTAAGAGTGTTGACAATGGAGAGGTAGAAGCACAAGAAAATGTGATGGTTCAAGATAGCCTTAGTGATGAAGAATTAGCGAGACAAGGCGACGTTCATGCTCAATGGCGTCTTGGTCAAATGTACTACAATGGCGAAGGTGTACGTCAAGACTATGCTAAAGCCTTTGAGTGGTATCAAAAAGCTGCTGCACAGGGTAATCCAGGAAGCGAATATTACGTTGGAGTAATGTACTACAATGGCGAAGGTGTACGTCAAGACTATGCTAAAGCCTTTGAGTGGTATCAAAAAGCTGCTGCACACGAGAATTCAGGAGTGGCTTATGCTCAGTATAACCTTGGAGTAATGTACTACAACGGCGAAGGCGTGCGTCAAGACTATGCTCAGGCAAAAGAGTGGGTTGGTAAGGCTTGCGATAATGGTCTGCAAATAGGTTGTGATAAATATAGAGAGTTAAACTAATCAGAGAGTATTGAAATGTCTAACTTTATTGAAAACAAAAATCGCCTAATAAATTTAAACCATGTTGAAAGTATTTGAATACTTGGAAAGCTTTAGCGCGGCTTGAAGAAGGTAAATCTATATTTAAAGATAAAAATTAATGCCCGTATCAAAGCAGAGCCGATCCCAGATTCTGTGTAATAGCCCAGAGAGTACACTATGAAGTACACTGCAATTATCTATGTAACTCGAATCACTGCTGCCATTAACCTACAGCCTAAGATTCAAGTCCTCACTAGGGAACCGAACCAGTGAATGAGCCTGATTGGTTCACCGCAGGTATAGCTTTTGAAACCATTTTTCTTTATATTGTCACTTAGACAGGCTGGGCATTTGATGTATAGTGTCATTTGCATTTCACTATTTATCAATTTCTCAGCCTGTTTTTTCCAGCCTACTTTTTGAACCGCCACCCGGATATAAATGTAGCTATGAATAAAACAACTTTTAAAATATCGAAGATGGACTGCCCTTCGGAGGAAAACCTAATCCGAATGAAATTAGAGGGCCACTCGAATATTGAACATCTTGAGTTCGACATTCCTAACCGTCAATTAACTGTGTTTCATCATGACAATATAGAAGGGATAGAGACTGCTATTCATGACCTAAAATTAGGAGACACCCTACTCTCGACCGAAACCATTGACCCCTCTGATCCCAACAATAATTTTAAAATTGATGCTGACTCTAGTCACAAAAAAGATGCTGAGCAAAGAAAGCTGCTATGGATAGTGCTGGTCATTAACTTTGCTTTCTTTATTATTGAAATGAGCACGGGACTGATTTCTCGTTCGATGGGGTTGGTCGCCGACAGCTTAGATATGTTAGCAGATAGCTTCGTGTACGGAATTAGCTTATTTGCGGTCGGTGGAACGGTCATTAAGAAAAAACGGATTGCTAGAATTGCCGGATATTTTCAAATTACGCTAGCGATTCTTGGTTTTTTAGAAGTACTAAGACGTTTCTTTGGCAATGAGCAGTTACCTGACTTTTCTACCATGATAGTCATATCGATTCTTGCGCTAATTGCAAACTCGATTTGCCTCTATTTACTACAAAAATCGAAAAGCAAAGAAGAAGCCCATATGCAAGCCAGTATGATTTTCACTTCAAACGATGTGATTATCAATTTAGGGGTAATTGTTGCAGGGATTTTGGTTAATTGGTTACACTCTAGTACGCCTGATTTGATTATTGGTAGCATCGTATTTGCTTTAGTTATTCAGGGCGCCTTTAGAATATTGAAGTTGAGTAAGTAGCCAAGCCTAATAACTGAAGCAAATAGCTCAAGTAAGTAGCTTAATTAAACCGCTAAGTGTAAAGTAACTGGGTTTGAAGCAAATAAACATCATAAGGATATGAGACCTCAAGCAATGATTGAACAAACTTTAAATCTAGTCACCACCAAAGACCATCAGCAAGTTGCCGTTTGGCGAATAATAGATGATGAAGTCTTTGATAAGAATCTGGTGGTGGTCAACTAATTTAGGACACTAATAAAATTCAAACCTACATCGCCATTACTTATAACCCTGAGTCGAGAACGGATAATAATTATAAGCGTTGGGGCAACTTTTATGACCGCCAAGATCTGTTAGTAGGTGACGAGTTGGTGGAGTGTATGTAACAATGGCAATTCTATGGTTATGGGCTGTTGATGGTATTCGACCAACGACATGGGACATATTAGGTACAGCAGTGGCACTTCTAGGTATGGCTATTATTATGTTTGCACCGCGCAATACATAGGATACGGTTGTTTTAACCATCACGTGCTAAAAACTCCAATAGAGTGGGAACATTCTCTCTAGCACTGCGTCCAGCACCAATCAGAGTGGCAGAACCTGGGCTTGCCCAGTCACCATAACCAAATAACCATAACCGAGGCTCCTTGACCGCTTGCCCATCTTTAACTTGCACTTTTCCATCAGCTTCTAAGACATTTAAAGGTGCTAGATGGTCAAGATTTGGTTCAAACCCAGTACACCAAATAACGGCATCTATCGTTTCTTCACTACCATCAGCCCAAATGACGCCTTGTTGAGTAAATTGGCTGAACATAGGTACTGAATGTAAGATACCTTTGTCACGTGCCGCCTTGACGGGAGGCACCATGACGATATCACCGATACCGCCCTCAGGATCACCATTATTGCTGCCAGTAATACGTGCTGTTGCTCTTTCAAACAGGACACGTCCATCGACATCATCGGCTAAAAACAATGGGGGCTCACGTGTTACCCAGCTGGCGTTAGCCACTTCAGCCAGCTCCGCATAGATTTGTGCACCTGAATTACCACCACCTACTACCAATACGCGCTTATTTCTGTAGGCGTCTGGGCCTTCATAATGCGCGGAGTGGCATTGCTCCCCAAGATACGCTTGCTGACCTTTGATAGAAGGAATTATAGGATTGCTCCAGGTTCCCGTTGCGCTCACGACGGTTTTTGCCAACCATGTAAAACTTCCATCAGTCACCCGTAAGCAATTGTTTTCATCATCACGCTGTACGCTTTGGACTTGATAAGGTCGGTAGATTGGTAACTTATAATGTTCTTCGTAGTCAGCAAGGTAATGGATGACCTCGTCTCTATGGGGATACTCTCCATCTTTTGCTTTTGGCATCAAGCGACCTGGCAAGGAGCTCATAAGAGCAGGAGAAAATAGGCGTAACGATGGCCAAGTATGCTGCCACGCGCCGCCACTTTGGTCTTGATTGTCAAGAATGATGAAGTCAAGTTTCGCACGTCTCAGATAGTAGCCAACGGCTAAACCGGCTTGACCACCGCCGATAATGATGGTGTCGAATACTTTAATTGACATAATGCTCCTTAGTGTCTGCTACCAGAAAAATCGGTGGTGTTCTAAAAAGTATGCTGGCATCAGACATAGCCATAATTGACATAGAAGAATACCAAATCAAACACCTTAAAGTGGTTATCAAACTTCTTTGAGAAGCAGCAGGTCTTTCGAACGGCTCGTCGCAATCGGTGCCTAAGGCGACAGTTATTACCTTCTATGCCTACCGTATGCTGCTTGCCGATTTGTTTCTTGTCAGGCTTGAATGCGGTTATAAAGCTATCCCAGTTATCCATGCTAATAGAGCCATAGCTGACTTTCAGTTGTTTAAGACGGGCTCTTAGCTTCTTAGCTGTTTTCAGGTCACGTTTGCCCCAGACATAAGCGACAATCTCATTGGTAGCGCGGTCATAAGCATAAATAAGCCAAACTTTACGCTTCTTGCGATACACGTAAGTCCAAAACTCATCAACCTCTAAGTGTTCATAATAGCGCTTCTTAGGCGCAATCTTATAAACAGATGAGCCTATGGTGCTAAGCACTTTACCAATGTTAACTGAGGCTATAATAGCAATGTCTCTGACGCCACAGCCTCTCACTGTCATTAGCCGTATTTTATCTTCTATTCTAGAGTGACAGCCGTTATAAGTTAGGGCATGATCGCCAATAAACTGGCGTTTGCAGTCCTTACATTGATAGTTCTGCTTGCCATAGCTTTTTTTGCCGTGTATCGAAAAACTGGGACTGTGACAGTCGGGGCAATTGATCTGTATTTGTGTCTTCATAACCTCAAATATATCATCTTGCTTCGGCTGTCACCCTTCTTTTATTACTCCAGCATACTTTTTGATACACCACCGAATACCTCAAGACGTTTGAGCGAGGCAGACTAGCTGACTTTGATAAAATGCTGGCTAACAAGTTACCGCAAGTGCTAGATGATAAACAGCGTAAGAACAAGGTGCGTAACCTGTTGCAGAAAATGCGCCGTGATGGTTTAGTGACCTCTAAAAATCAAACTTGGTATCTTGCAGATAGCTAGGTTTAGCTAAAAGGTAGCTAGATGCGGCTAAACGTAGCTAAAAGCAGCTAAGTGTAGCTAGATCTAGCTAAAAATACCCCACTCTCAACTTCGAAAGTGATTGAAAAAAGAAGAGCACCTCACTAATCTATTGTTTTCGACCAAGAATACAATGGAGTTGTGAGATGCCCATAGACGAATTTATCATCAATATCTATTTAA
>NZ_CAJHBJ010000058.1:0-7046 GCF_904846595.1 Psychrobacter sp. HII-4
CCATTCTTCTTGGTGTGTTTATCACGACAAAAAGGGCAGTTTTTTGATCCATGGCGTTGATTCCTTGCAAATATAGACAGTATATAGCGTTAGACCATACGCCAGCATGAAAAATGTCCATTACACCCATTTTGGACAAAATAATAAACAATAAAAGCAATGCCTAACACACCGATCACCATCGATAAAACCCAGCTATTCTCCAAACGCTCAGCTGGTGTCATCTCTGATTTAGCTGGTAGTGTCTCACTGACAGGATCCACCAGCAGCTTTGGATCGACTGTGATGGTGTCCCCTTTTTTTGGCATCATCATGCGGTTTAGTAGAGGCACGATAATCACCAATGCCGCGACGATAATTAAATTGTAGCCCGCAAAGATGGTAGCACTCGTTGGAATAACACCAATGGTATCAACAAACGGATGCCCTTCTGTGGCAATAGACAACGGAATCGATCCTGAAAACCCAGCGTGCCAGATGATAAAGCCTGAGTAAGCGCTGGCAATCAATAAACGATAATCGACATCATGAACCCGTTTGGCCAGCTCTTTGGCAAATAGCGCGCCAATCACCAAACCAAAACCCCAGTTGATCCAGCTTGCTGCTAAAGACACGAGGGTGACCAATATAATCGCACTACTGGGTGAATGCGCAAAACCGGCAATGTAACCCAAGCCTTTTTTAAATATCGGACTACTTGCCAGCACAAATCCTGTGACCAGCACCAGCACCATCTGCATCGAAAAGGCGAGCAGCGCCCAAAATCCATCGCCCCAATACGTGACCATCTCTATAGGAGATGACTCAGTGAGCCCTAAGCCCATCACAAAAATTACTAAGGTTAATATCAGCACAAACAAGAATGGATCAGGTAAGTATTTTTCCATCAAGCTATTGGAAAAACGAGTAATTGCTTTCATAAGTAAACTCCTTTTTATTTAAAGACGTCCTTGGTCACTGTTATTTTTATCTAGCCTATCCTATCGTCTATTTTCCCCAACCGCTACACATTGCATACAGTCTCACTCGACCAGCTGCCACCCAGGCGTTGAGTAGTACTTGTCTTGATGGGCAAATAACGGATGCGCTTTGGCTTCTTGTAAGCTAAGCACTGGGGTGACGCAGACATCAATGGGTGCGAAATGCCGCTGCCAATGAGCGAGTGTCTGACTGGCAAAGGCATCGCTCACAGCCTTTGCTGCCGCTTGACTCTCAGGGGAGTTTGGCATAACGCCAAGCTGCCAATGGCTGTCTTTTAGTGCTGGCAGTGCCAACGCCTCGCACAGCCCTTGCCAAAACTTCAGCTCCAATGAGCCAACCGCCATATAGCGATTATCAAGGGTTCTGTACAATCGATAGCAAGGCAATAGCCCGCCCAAAAAATCAAAATGCGGCGCAGGCATGTCTCCTGAAAAGCTTTTGACCAGCGCGCCCGTTTCCTTGGGCATGACCAGATGCTGGTATAAGCTGTGGGTCATACTGACCGCGATATGACGACCCTTGCCGGTACGCTGCGCGGCAAATACTGCAGCGAGCAGCACAATGACAGCGGTATCACTGCCGCCTGCCAAGTCTGCAAACTGTACATTGGGCATGGCCTGCTCACCACTTGCGGTTTTTAATTGGTCAAGGACACCACTCATCGCCATAAAGTTGATATCGTGGCCAGCTTTATGCGCCCAATCATGACTGGCTCGTGGGTGATTGATCGCACTCGCATCTATCGCAGCGCTCTCATTGGACTCTTTGGCCGTCACGCCGTAGCCAGTGATTGATACCATCACAAGCTTTGGATTAAGCGTATGCAGCGTTTTGGCATCCAATCCCATGCCTGCTAACACACCAGGACGAAAGCTATCGAGCATGACATCGGCATCTTTGATATGCGCTTTGATAGCCGCAATGCCTTTGGGATCCCGAAAGTCATGTCTTTCGGTAGTTTTACCATGGTTTAATGCGGCAAACAGCTCACCGAAGGCTCTAGCAGGGTCGCCATTTTTGGGTTCGATCTTGATGATTGTTGCACCCAAATCGATCAGCAGGCGCGTGGCAAATGGCCCTGGCAGGTTACGCGTCAAATCAACCACTCGCAGCCCTTGTAAGCAGTCTGCCATGGAGTTTATGGTTGAATCAGTCATCAAGTCAGTCGTTACATTAGTCATCAGAGAACACCTCACCTTTAGCCGCCATATCGAGCACTATTTGCGCTGGCTGAAACCGCTCGCCGTATTGCTCAGCAAGCTCACGACTGCGTGTGATAAACGCCTCTAGCCCCATGGCATTGATAAATTGGAGCATACCACCGTGATGCGGCACAAAACCCCAACCAAAGATAGCACCGATATTGGCATCCGCGACAGAGCGCACGATATTTTCTTGATAGCATTTAGCCGACTCATTGGCTTGAATAAACATCAAGCGATCGATTAGCTCTTGTTGTGATGGTTGCTGTGCGCGTGGTGGATATAAATTCAGCCCGATAAACTGCTTGGGGTGCGTATTGGCCTGAGCCAATCCAGTGATCGGTATCGAGCAGTATCACCTCGATGCCCGCTTTGGCGGTGACATAAGCAATGCCCGCGCCCATCATGCACGCATCCAAAACACCAACTTTTTTGGTGATCGTGCGCTCAAAGCCATCAGGACGCGATTGACCTTTTTTGATACTGTTTAGCTGCGTCCAAAGGGGTATTGATCAACATTTAAAGATTATTGAGTAAATTCTTACACACTGCTAGAGGTCGGCAGTCCATAGGCTACTTTTTCGATGACCTCATCTTGCTGCAGCACCATCAGCTCATAGCCTTGAATCACCCCATTGTAAGGTAAATGACCATCAAACTGCTGATAATGCTCACGGATACTCTGCTTGATTGTCGCCTTGCGCTCGCGCTCATCTAATGTCGCAAACCCACTTGGTAAATGCACCTCAGTTGCCAACGCCGACCCCCATCGAGACAGCCAATTGGCCCCGTCAATAAACGCAAAATCGACCTGCGCTCGCAGGCGATAGTGAGGCAAAGAGTCAGAGGGTTGCGCCACTTGAGCTTTAATCTGGGCGATATCTTCTGCATATGTCTGATAAGGCAGCTCAAGTATCTCAAACAGCGTGGCCAAAAACGCATCAGCACTAAAGTATCTGTCCATATAACTGCCATCAAGCCCAAGATGACGATGACACAAGACATGGCGCAAGCGCTCACAAGCAGGTATGGTATGGCCTAACGGATAGCCCATGGCTCTAATGATATCTGGCGCACGCACCTCTAAGGTGTTGATTTGATTAACAATATACTGAGAAAGCGGGTGCTGCGGGCGATAGTGACGAGTGTATTTAGAAAGATGAGATGAGTGGCTCATGATGGTGGACACCTTAGATTCCTATAACTCCGACGAAAAATAATAAAATCAGGCACAAATGAGGATGTCGGAGTACAGGCTCATGCGCTTTACCAGAGTTGTTTTATATCGTGCTGGAAGTTGCAAGGGTTGCACACCATCATTCAACTGACATCATCGTCGTCAGTAGCGATTGGCAATACAAAACTGTTAAACCCACGATAAATCGTTTTATGATGATAGCACATCAGATAAGCGTAAATAAATACGGAACCGTGTGTCTGTTTGTGAATAATTATTTTACCCTCAAATATCTGCTTTTTTTAGATGAAGTCCATCCTTTAACCTTCACCCCCACTCTTTAGTCCTCTCCATAGTAGGTTGCGTCATCCACCCAAACGATGGGATCTTCGCATAGGTGAACCAAGTGATACCAGATATCACTACTGCGGGCGATACGGTGATGACCGCCGTCGAAGTAATCGACTTCCCAGCTCTCAGGCAGATTGACCAAGGTTCGTCTGGCCACCGCCACATCCAAGCTTTCATCGTCGACCTCTACCATGACCCGCATCATCTCGGTGTTTGATGTCGGAAAAGACAGCTTCCTATCAGAGATGTTTGGAATACGATCGGCCAACACCTCACTCGGATAGATACAAGGCGCAATCAATAACGCTCGCAAGTTGTATTGATGAGCGAAATGATTGGCAAACCAGCCACCCAGTGAATGTCCTGCCAATACCACGCGCGGATACTGTGTTATTTTTTCACGAATCAAGGCATCATAAATCTCAAACACTTCTGCAAAGTTGTCTCGGTAATTGACCGTTTGGCAATACTTTGGCTCACGGGTGATACAGGTATATTTGCTGGTCTCATTGCTTGAGTCGAGACCGTGAAAAAACAACAAAAACGTGTCATTGTTTTCGATAGGAAACATCATAGCGTTCTCCTTTTTTAATAATTATTTAGGCTTATTTTTATTAACTTGGCTTATAAGTTAAACCGCTTTTTGGCTAGCGACTTGCGCTTGGTATAAAGCCAAAATCTCCTCGCAAGCCTGTATTGAAATATTTTTTGCAAAACCCTCATTAAACCAAAAGTCATAAACAGCTTGAATAATACCTTTTACCGCTTGCGCATCCTTCGGCTTTTGCTTTTTTAGCTTAAGAGCAATGTCTTGCGCCTGTATATCCGACTCGCTATAAGGCGCACTCCAGCCCACGCAGTAACGATACAGCACATCGTTAATCGCTAAGACAAATATGGCATTGGCCACTCCAAAGACGCCAATCAGCCGCTCAAACAGCGCACAGCGTTCCTCATAAACACTGGCCTCTATCGGCATTTCGGACTTTTCAAACAGACAATCAGCACTGACTATGTGCGAGGGCTTACTAAAATCCTCCCATAGCAATGGATAAGACCCACCAATACCGCCTTTCTCCACCACGTTAAAGCGCCAAATGGCGTAATGCGTCTTAGCCCCCTTAAAGGGCAGGTGTATCAGCCACTGCATCAGCGCATCACTGTCATAAATGATATGACTGCTACCGATACGCACGCCTTGCATGGGCAGTACATCGGTGTATACACTCGCCATGTCATCACTATAAAGCTTTACTTTATTTAGATTTTCTTCACTGATATCACCGAGCTTGGCCCCTGCCTCTATTATGTTTCGATAGGGCATAAATGGCGCGACAAAGCTCAGCGTCTCATCGCTATTATTCACAAAGTAAATGTCATCTACATAATTGTCTACCGACACACTTTCGAGATAAAACAAGGGTTTTTTTCGTACTCGCCCTTGCTCATCACTGGCCAATGCCGTTAACCCAGACAGTTTTGAGCGACCTGCCCACTGCATATTGTCTACGCGTTTTTGCTCAAATTCATACGTTAACTTTGTCATTGTCATATCCTTATTATTTTAGTTTTGCGTTGCTTGTTGCATAGTTTGTCGAATTGCTGGTTTTATTGTTTGACAGCACTTGGCGATATCCTTGTTTTCGGCAAGCCGAGTCTGTTCGCCATTTTATTAAATGACGTCACTTATCTATCAGTTAGTATTTATAAAGGAAAGTAGATTAATCGCTTTGGTAAAGCAGTTGTTTTATGAAGCGGGTTTTTTGACGCAGTTCGCTATCGTCGTATCGTCAACACGTTTGTCAGACTCACGAGCGTTTTTTTAGTTTTATGTGTGTTAATAACTAAGTTTTTTTGAATTTTTGCAGGCAAAGGAAGATAAGATAAAACGAAAATAGCATCATTAAAGACAACTCAGTTAAAAAGTGAGGCATTGCGCCCCGAGGGTTCACTGTTTGTCCAGTTGTTGTTTATAGTCAGTTCTAAATAAAATCGATACGCTCATATGAACGGGCAACTGGTATAATTTTTCCTTGCTTGCTGTGTCTACGCTGACAGATGCTGCGCAAAATTCATACCAGCTGCATTGTATCGTTTTTAAAGTGAACCAACTATATCCGGTTATGGTTTTAGAATTATTGCTGCCTGACTCAATAACTATAATATAAAGATTGATAAAAATACAGTGTATTTATATCATCTGCGACAACGGCTGTCGCGTATTCACACTTACGGTGAGTCATGAGTCACACTCATAAGACAAGACCTACTCAGCGGCATCTATCAGAGTATTTAGCGTGTCTACCATGTCGTCATCGAGCAGATGATCTTCTATATAGTTGAGCAACTGATGGATGGTGTTTAGATCCATCGCTCTGATGTCCAAGCTGGCCAGCGCCTCGTTAATAGATGCTAAAGAAGTTGCTGTATCGCCTAAATCGCCTGCAGACTCACCATGGACCAGCCAGTATATTTTTTCTAGCACGGTGTTTTTTTCGGTCAAGGTAGAATAACCGTCGCCTTGGATAAATAGATTAAAGTGGTACGGTATCTCGATATCATTGATAAAAAACGTACGCATACAGTCTATGGTATAGGCTTGTTTGTCTGAGCTATCATTTGAGTTTGAGCCTTCATTACTGCCTTCGGCTTGCTCGTACTCCAGCTGCTCTGTTACCAAGCTGCCTAATATCTGATAACCGCCTGCTTTTACCTTGTGATTATAGATAATCGCTGCATCCGCTATGGCATCAAAGATGACCGCAGCGATGTCCAACGTATTATCATCGATATCATAAAATTGCTTTAGTGCGGGCAAAAACTCGCTTAGCTGGTCTTCAGGCACGTGCGTGAGAAACTGCTGCTCGTATATTTTTATCATGTCTTCAGGAGCGTAGGTGTTTACGTTGTCGGTCTCGTTTCTGCCAGTGGGTTGTAACGGCAAAAAGTGATAAGGGTTTTCTTTGGTCATGCAGGACGGCCTTGTTGTATGAATTGATGGTTTTATAGCGGCTATTATCTCTTATTTAGAGGTTTTTAGATATACGGTCTAGATGAGCGCGACCGATGCGATATCGTCCGTTCGATATCAAATTAACAATCCTTAGCAAAAAAGCCCTTTAACTAATGCCGCGGGCTTGGTATCTTGCCTCGCCATTCTTATATTGCCAAAGGTGTTTACCACCCAGCATTTTTACCCCTTTATTGGCTAGGGCGTGTTGAACATTCGACCATGGCACTGACAGCGACTATTTTTTAGGCGATTCGATGTTAAAAATAATAAGTTTAGTCATTCTAAGCGCTTATTTTTAACGATGAAGCGGCAAAAAAGAGTC
>NZ_CAJHBJ010000059.1:0-6963 GCF_904846595.1 Psychrobacter sp. HII-4
CTATCTGGACTGCATTGTCGTTAAAGTTCGCCAAGACAAGCAAATCATCAACAAAGCCATCTACCTAGCGCTAGGTGTGGGACTTGAAGGTAAAAAAGAGCTTTTGGGCATGTGGCTGTCAGAAAGTGAAGGCGCTAAGTTCTGGCTTGGGGTTCTCACGGAGCTGCAAAACCGCGGCGTTCAGGACATTCTGATTGTCTGCGTTGATGGCTTAAAAGGCTTTCCTGATGCCATTAACACCGTCTATCCAAATGCTCAGGTTCAGCTTTGCATTGTTCATATGCTGCGCTATTCAATGAAGTTTGTCCCATGGAAGGATAGAAAAGCTATTGCTTCCGGATTAAAAGCCATCTACGGCGCGGATACGCTTGAGCTTGCAGAGACCAATCTTGAGCACTTCGATAAGGTGTGGGGCGAGAAATACCCGCACGTGGTCAAGTCTTGGCGCAATAACTGGGAGGGCTTAACAGTGTTCTTTAACTACCCAAAAGACATCAGAAAAGCGATTTATACCACCAATGCTATTGAGTCGCTAAACAGCGTCATTCGGACAGTGGTGAATAAGCGTAAGGTGTTCCCCTCTGATCAGGCAGCGTTTAAGGTAGTCTATCTAGCAACCCAGCAGGCGTCCAAAAAGTGGTCGATGCCGATTCGTAACTGGACGTCTGCCCTTAATCGTTTTATGATTATGTTTGATGATCGTATTAGCAGGCATTTAATCTAAATCGCAGTTACACAGAATGTGGGATGGTCTCATCATAAAACCAACTCATAACTCGTACTGCGCCCTGATGCCCCAGATTTTTGCATCATATCCTTCTCTATTAAATCATTAATATCTCTTAGTGCCGTGTCTATAGAACACTTAGTCATGGTCGCCCATTTTTTAGTGGTGAGTTTGCCATAAAAATCAGTCAGCAAAATATTTAACATCTTCACTTGCCTATCATTTAAAGCATGCTGTCGATGCGTCTGCCAAAAGCCTGCCTTATTGATAATTTTATCCGTGGTTTCTTGAGCTATAATGAGGGATTGCTCTAGCGTTTGCAAAAACCACACCAGCCAATCCGTGATATCTTTATCACCTTTTTGCGTACGTTCTAGTATTTTGTAATAGTCGTTGCGCTGTTTAAGAATTTGCGCTGACATACTATAAAAGCGTTGGGCACTGTTATCGCTTTTTGCCAGCATTCGTTCTGTGAGTGCTCGTGTTAGTCGTCCGTTTCCATCATCAAATGGATGCAGAGTCACAAACCATAAATGAGCAACACCTGCTTTTATGACCAAATCTATATCGTCTTGCTTATTTGACGAAGTATTAAACCATAATAAAAATTTGTCTAGCTCATCTGGCAACCTATCTGCACTGGGGGCAACAAAATGAACCTGCTCACGACCATACCCACCAGACACTACTTGCATTGGTCCTTTACTATCATCACGGATACTGCCTGCTTGAATACGATAAAGCCCACTATATCCATTTGGAAATAATGCTCGATGCCATCCGAGTAGATCATCTAATAATAACGGTTGTTGATAACGATAGGTGGCACTTAGCATCATCTCTACCACTGCATCGATCTCACGAGTAGTGGTTGGCATACTGGCATTATCCAACCCTAAATGTCGCGCAACTGAAGAACGAACCTGCTCATCATTTAGCGTCTCACCTTCTATTTCAGAAGTTTTGATAATCTCTAAGGTTACCGCATCTAATTGCGCCTCAACATTCAGATCGAACCCTAGTGTTAGTAGCTTTCCTAATAAATGGCCTTGTAATATCCGCACACGACTGACGAGTGGCAATAGCTTCTTGTCCGACCATTGCCATTCAGTCCAATTTGAGTGCTCATGAATATAAGTAGTATGCTTCATACGTTCCCCAGAGATATGCAGAGATTAGAACAGTAATCTCCTTATATTATGCAGAGAATAAGCAGTAGAAACAATACGTAGAAATTCAAAAACGACAATAGCAGACGTAATAAGAATAGATTCTCAACGAAAAAACATAGTTTTTTTGTTCTGAGAAGGGCTTGAGTAGAGGTAAAAACACTATAAAAATACAGTGCCCAAATACGAGTTAAATTTTATATGATAGTAATTTACTTCCTATTTTTTTACTTGTTTAATAACTATAGGTCAGTAAAATCAGTTTATGTAAGATAACATCACTTCTTACATTTTCGTCGACCTACCTTTCAAACAAAGTGACGCTGGTTTTAAACGCTACACTGGCATCCATAAAGCCACCTTTTATGACATGCTTGATGCCATGCAAGAGCATGAAGCATCTAAGAGAAAATCAGGCAGACCAAGTGTGCTCAGTCTTAAGGAGCAGATACTACTAGCCCTGACTTATTGGCGTGAATACCGCACGCTTTATCATATCAGTATGGACTTTGGTATTCATGAATCTTCTGCTAGCCGTATCATTCGTAAAGTAGAAGACACACTGATTGAATCTGGCAATTTTGAATCGCCAAAAAAAATGTGTTGAAAATTACTATCAATAGAATATAGCAGATATATGGTAAACGCATCTGCTTAAAGCTTTATACAAGTCCTAACGCTCCCCTAAACCTTCAGAAAAGGTTTTGGTAATAGGCTTGGTCAGATAGGATAGTACTGAGCGTTCTTGGGCTTTGATATCTACCGAAGCAGTCATTCCAGGCTTAATCACAATCTCATCACGACGCTCAGCAAACTCAGCACCAGTAATTTTGATCTGTACCCGGTAATAAGGCTCTTCGCCATTGGGTGTTTGCTCCATCAAGGTATCAGGACTGATATACACCACGTTACCATTCATCGCACCAAATATAGAGTAGTCATAGGCATCCAGCTTCACGGTGGCGGTCTGCCCTTCTTTGACATATGCAATATCTGCAGGACTGACCTTAGCCTCAACAATCAAGTCGCTACTGGTCGGCAGGATCTCCATGATGATCTCACCTGGCTTGACCACGCCGCCGATAGTAGTGATAAGGATATTATTGACTTTGCCATCTGTGGGGGCAAACAGGTTTTTTTCTTCCAGTACTTGTGAGAAATCACGCAATTGCTCAAGCTCAGTATCTAACTCCTCTTGTGCCTTGGTCATTTCTGACTGCGCTTCTTCGAAGTATTTATTACGCTTATTGGTGATTTGCGCTTGGATTTCAGCCACTTGTCGGCGCAGTTTGATCACATCCGCCTGACTGACATCTCCATGAGCAAGTAAAGGCTCGTTCATACTCAGCTCTTGATTTGCCAATACCATCATTTTTTGTAAAGAACTAACATCCTCCTCGATAGCACGGCGGCGGCGATTGTACAGTTGCGTTTGATTGTTTATATATTCATCATACTGCAAAATATCATCTGGAAACGTTAATGGTCGCTCATATATTTCAGCTTCAAGTCGAGCCAGCTTGGCTTTTAGCGCTGCTATTTTAGAGCTGGTATTGGCCACTGCCGCTTGTGCCCGCTCTTCTTCTAAGGTAACAACCAGTTGCCCTTTAGTGACGTCTTCACCTTCTTTGACTAAGATATCAGTCAATACGCCTCCCTCAACCGCTTGAATGTCCTGCGTGCGAGCGCTAGCAATCACGGTCGCTGTGGCACGGGTGACTTGGTCAATTTGGGCAAAATATGCCCATACCACTAACACAATTATCCCAATAAGCGCGCCCCAGATGATAATACGAGTACGCCCAACTTTAGGGTCATGAGATTTATGCTGATAGTTATTCATTATCTTGCCCTAATTTGTCCCATTAATCGTCGCTGTTTGCTTGAGTATTATCGGTCTTTTTGCTAATGACCTTAACTTGAGGCTTACTCACTCGCACTGAGGTTTTATTATTACTGCCTTTATTATCATTTTTTTGTAACTGTTCAAGCACCTGTGCTTTTGGCCCATCCATGACGATTTGTTGACCATCCATAATGATGATACGATCAACCAATTGTAATAGCGGCATTTTATGAGTAGCGACAATCAAGGTATGCCCTTGGCCAAAGTCTTTTTTGAGCACCTCGATACATTGTAGCTCTTGGCGATTGTCCATCGACGCTGTCGGTTCATCCATCAACAAAATAGAAGGCTTGGTTAGTAGCAAGCGCGTAAACGCCACCAATTGTTTTTGCCCTCCTGATAGCCCTTTACCGCCTTCACTGATGGGTAGATCAAGACCACTAGAGTGACTGGCAACCAGCTTAATCAGCCCTGTCTTAACCAGTGCCTCCCGTAGCACATCATCGCTAGGCGCTGGCAGTCCAATCAACAAGTTCTCTCGCAGCGTGCCTTCAAACAGCCGATGATCTTGCTGCAGATAGCCGACATGCTCACTCAGCGACTCGCGGCTGATCTGTTGCATATCGAGACCATCTAACAGTATGCGGCCTTGGGTTGGGGCATAAAGCCCTGACAGTACCTTTAATAAAGTCGATTTGCCCGAACCAATCGGCCCTAAAACAGCAATACGCTCACCTGCCTTGATATGCAGTCTGTTGATAGCCAAAGCTGGTTGATCATTGTTTTGATAATTAAAAATGACTTTATCTAAATCAAAATTACCTGAGATATGACTGGGCGATAACGGGTGACTGACACCGTGATTGTCTTGCTCTAGTGAGAACAACTGCTCTATATTAAGTTTGGCAGCTTTGGCATGTGAGTGCTGTACCAATAGATTAGGAATACCCATCACTGGTGCTAAAATACGACCGCCTAAGATTGAGCAAGCGATCAAGCCACCCATGGTCATATCTCCTGACATCACTACAAAAGAACCCACAATCACAATACCGACATAGCTGACCTGTTGTATCATCTGTGACAAGTAACTTAGGTTGTCATTGGCATGCTTCATATCCAAATCATTTTTGGTGGTGATGTTCATCACATCAAGCCAGCGTGTCAAAAACTTCCAGTTGCCTGATCCGGCCTTAATCGTTTCAACGCCCTCTACCGTCTCTACTAATATACCTGTCTTGCGATAAGAGGCTTGTGCACCAACCGCCGCAATATTATCGATTTTTTTACGGGCACTCAGTCCTAATATAATAGCGACAACAGCAGCGATAATAGGCACTAGCGCCACTAATGGATTACCGATAATGACAATTAACGATACAAAGACAATGGCCATCGGTATATCTACCAAGCCAAACAAAGTACTGGCGGTATAAAATCCGCGCACTTGCTCATAACCGCGTAGCTGCGCTGCCATCGACCCTACCGAGCCTGGCATTTGATCGATCCGCACATTCAATAAGCGCTGAAACACTTCGCGAGATAAGTACTGATCCAGATTGACCACCACTTTATCCATAATCTTGGAGCGGGCAAACTTCATAAAAGTTTCAAATAAGATGACCAAACCTACCCCACTCGCTAAAATAATCAAAGTGTATTCGCTACGAGTTGGAATCACACGATCATAAACCTGCATCGAGAACAGCGATACGGCAAGCGCCAACATATTGATTAAAAACGAGGCAACAACTGCCTCTACAATAATGCCACGGTAGTTTTTGAGGTCTTTTTTTAGAATCTGATCAAAGCTTAACCGTTTACGCTTACTAGGCTCGCTCTCTAATCGTATTCGCAATAGCTGAGTAAAAGCATCACTTGGATGGGCACTCACATGCTCAGCTTGGCGAAACTGCCACAGCCCTTGCGGGGTTTGCTGCTCAATCACACCCCATCCTTGCGTAGAATGCAAAGCCAACAATGGCAAAAATGCGGCATCGGGTATTGGTAAAGATTCTGGCAACTGATCAATGCCCAACTGTTCCAGCACCCTAACAATACTCGCCAGCGTCACAAGCTCTGTCTGCTGATGCAGCACCCCATGCAAGCGCACACTATCAATAGGATAGCCTTGCTGAGTCAGCAAAGTGTGTAACGCTGCCGCCAATTGCGCCGCTTGCTCATTTATTTGCTCATCAGGGGCAGGCACCGATAACTGCGAAGTAGGATTTGCCGTCAGCTCGCTGTCAGATGTAGCGTCATTCGAAGCTGGAACTGGTGTACTCATGATAAATATATCCTACAAATTTATGGATAGTTAGGGTCATTAAGTGGATAAGTGACGAGACCTGTATCATCTTTGTTGTCACTACTCGCCTCTTTCATCACGATCGGCTCAATAACTGCCTGATCGGGCACCTGCCTAGCAGCCTCTTGACGAATAAACCAGTTTTTGACGGGATCTAGTGGGCGGAACAGCGGGTCTGACTGACGGCTTTGATCAAACTTCTGCCATGGCATCATGCCAAAATCAACTTGCAGTTTATAATACGCTGCAATAATAGACGTTCGTGTCTCAACCAACTGCGCCTGATATTGAGAATGCTCGCGCACCGCATTGAGCACCTCAAGCCAAGACTTGCGTCCAGCAATAAACTGGCGGCGATAAGAGCTCACCACAATCTGTGCGCCTGCGACTGCTGCGATCAAAGAGCGCTCTTGATCCTTAGCACTAGCAAACTGCTGATATTGGGTTTGGATAGTCTCAAGCACTTGTCGTCTTGACGCTTCTTTTGACTGTGAAAGGCTGTTTACTCGTGAGGCTGATGCCCGGGCTAGTGCCAAATTAGATAGACCCGCTCCTGGATCGTAGCTTAAGCCTACCGAAAACTCACCTTCACTATTATTCTGATTGTTGTTTCTATTTTCATCATGATAATAGTCGTATTCGTACTGCGCATAAAAAGTCGGATAACGCGCCGCCTGCAATGACTTAACTTCTTGCTTAGCCGCTTCAACTTGATAATGCCCTTTTACCACAGTAGGATTATAAAAGCTGGCCTGATCGAATGCCATTTTTTCAAAGGTTTGAGAGTATAGTTAAATCTTTATAAAATCGATACAGCCCATATCATGAAACAGTTTAGGTAAATTATTCTCCATCCACCCTTGGCGCAGAAACTTAGCCTGTGCCCACTTCTTCTCGATAGGGTTCAAATCAG
>NZ_CAJHBJ010000060.1:0-6898 GCF_904846595.1 Psychrobacter sp. HII-4
CTACAGCACTATCTTCAACTATGTCCGGTGTCGTGTCTTCACCTTCACCCGTTGTAGTGGTAAAGGTTTGATTATCTGTCACAAACTGACGATAACCAATCGCGTCATCGGTGCCTAAGCCTGATACGCTACTAATAGTATTGCTCATAACCCCTGTTATGGCTTTAGGTTCTGGTACTGGCTCTGCGCTTGGGTCCACCTTAGTGGCACCATAAGTACCTTTACCATCAGCAACTTGATAGACACCGCCTAAAAGCTCAGCGTCTTCTCCAAAGAAGCCGCCTTTTGTATCAACGCCATTCCAGTTACCTGCAAAGGTGTTACCAGTGATTTCAGCTTTAATCTTCTTCTGACTAACATTAGAACCATCAAATGATAACGTCCCATCGACTTGGCTATCAACAAAATCAACTTTGAATTCTGAAGTACCAATGATTGGATCTTTTCCAATGATCTCATTTTTACTATTGCCGATATAACTGGCTACACCGTTATAGTTCACTTTACCATCGTTAATTTCGTTAACGATATTGTACTGTGATAGCTCTTTCATATACTGCATATCGTCGATATTGGTACTATTACCCTGTACATATACGTTCGATAACTTAGATAGTCGGATTACATTGGCTAGGCCTTTAAGGTCTCCATATACATGACCAATCTGCATCTGCTCATCAAAGTTCTTATAAGTTGACGTATAATTTAATTTATTATTAAATATACCGCCAATCTGCTTAAGTTCGCTCTTTTTGAAACTACCTTCATAATCTTCGTCAGATGCGTTTCTCAATTCTACATTTATAGAGTTTTTAAAGTCTTTTGAACCTGTCTCATTCAAAAGCGCAGTGTACGTATCATAGCTAGCAGAAGTATTTGCACTTATACCACTATTATCATGATCTGCAATACTGTTTTGGAAACCAGTTATTGTTACATTGACGGGAGCCTTTGGATTAGTAGGCGCTGGTGGTAGCTGCTGCGCGGCTTCAAGAGCATCTTCAGCAGCTTTGGCTCTAGCCTCAGCCTCTAATCTTGCCGTTTCAGCCGCATTAGCGCGTGTTTGAGCATCCGCCGCTTGTGCTTTTGCATCAGCTGCTTGTTGCTTGGCTTCGGCTACTTTCTGTGCGGCCTCTGCTTTGGCATCACCGATGGCAGCTTGAGCTGCAGCTTCAGCTTGGATCACAGCCTCTTCTGCTGCTGCTTGAGCATTCTCAGCGGCTAGTCTTGCGGCTTCTGCTGTCGCTGCTGCTTCTAGAGCAGCGGCTTCGGCCGCTTCGGCGGCGGCGGCGCGTTCTAAGGCGGCGGCGAGTTGATCTTCACCATTACCGGCGTTTGCTAAGTTTTCTTCTGCTTTTGCTAGGGCTTCTTGTGCTTTAATAGCGTCTGCTTGCGCTTTTTCTGCAGCCGCTTGGGCAGCAGCGGCTTGGGCTTGAACACCTGCGATGGCTGCATTGGCTGCATCCGCATCTGCTTGTGCTTTTATCGCTGCTTTTTCTGCTGCGGTCTGCTTGTCACTCTTGGCACCATAGGTACCTTGAGCGCCATTGCCTTCGTAGACACCGCCTAGATACTGAGCATCTCCACCAAAGAATCCACCATCGGCTTTATAACCCTCTTTGCTACCTGAGAACTGGTTGCCTGCAATTGTGGCTTCTAAACCAATCTTCTTATCACCAAAATCTAGATCGCCTGTTAGGTTCTTAGCGACAAAGTCAGCGGTAAAGACTGAGGTGCCAAATTGAATGTTTTTGTCTAAACCAGTCTCGCGGTAAGTGGCATCCCCTGTATAGCCGACTTTACCTTCCGTTGGCATGTTAGCAGTTTGGGTTGCATTACCAACGACAGCCACACCATTGACAGGTAATAGGCCAGCAGCGGCACCGTCAATATGAGCCACTCTTAAGTCATCACTAAAGTCTTTGTATGTTGAGGTGTAGATAAGGTCCTGTTCACCCAGTGAAGCAGTAACCACTTTGGTGGTGTTTTCAAATGAGTTGAATCCACTAGATCCTGCTACTGCTGTATCATTGTCACCACTGACTTGAAGCGCTACAGGATCAGAGACTAGACCTTCGGAAGCGATATCTGCCCGAGCTTGTACTTGCGTCTCATCCGTAATGCCAAAGTCACGAGTCGTGGTTGTCAACATACCTTGATTTAGTCCAGTGGCATCGATACTGATATGCTGCACACCGGATTTAGCAGTTTTCGGTGCGTTCTTGATCTGGGCAGCTGCTAGAGCGTCGTTGGCCGCTTGCGTGGCTTGATTCGCTGCTGCAATTTGCGCTTCTGCTGCGGCTTGAGCATCGGCTTGTGCCTGCTGAGCGGCAGCCGCTTTCGCATTTGCTGCATCAAGTGCCGCTTGGCGGCGATCTACTTCTGCTTGTAGGGCTTCGGTATTGC
Organism: Psychrobacter sp. HII-4; assembly: GCF_904846595.1. Lineage (NCBI taxonomy): Bacteria > Pseudomonadati > Pseudomonadota > Gammaproteobacteria > Moraxellales > Moraxellaceae > Psychrobacter > Psychrobacter sp. HII-4. The sequence continues at coordinate 2,407 of NZ_CAJHBJ010000060.1, forward strand.
CGCCACCTGAAGCTAGAGCATCCGCTAGTGCTTGTTCTGCTTCAGCCAGTTTTTGTTGTGCAGTTACCAGCTCACTCTTGGCTTGATCCGCTTCCGCTTGAGCTGTTTCAGCCTTTTGTTTCTCAGCTTGCGCTAATGCTTGTGCTGCACTTGCTTGTTGGTTGGCTTGATCGGCTTTGGCGTTAGCAGCAGCAATCGCTGTTTCCGCTTGTTCTTTGGCGGTGATAGCTTCAGCTTTGGCTTTAGCTTCGGCGGCTTCTGCTGCATCAGCTCGTGTTTTAGCCGCTTCAGCTTCAGCCTTAGCATCGGCTGCTTGTTGATTGGCTTCTTCTACTTTCTGATTAGCCTCTGCTTTGGCATCACCAATGGCTTTGTCGGCTGCTTGTTGCGCTTTTATAGCTGCATCTTCTGCTGCAGCTCTGGCATCCTCAGCGGCTAGTCTTGCGGCTTCTGCTGTCGCTGCGGCTTCTAGAGCAGCGGCTTCGGCCGCTTCGGCGGCGGCGGCGCGTTCTAAGGCGGCGGCGAGTTGATCTTCACCATTACCGGCGTTTGCTAGGTTTTCTTCTGCTTTTGCTAAGGCTTCTTGCGCTTTCACAGCGTCTGCTTGTGCTTTTTCTGCAGCCGCTTGGGCAGCGTTGGCTTGGGCTTGAACACCTGCAATGGCTGCATTGGCTGCATCCGCATCTGCTTGTGCTTTTATCGCTGCTTTTTCTGCTGCGGTCTGCTTGTCACTCTTGGCACCATAGGTACCTTGAGCGCCATTGCCTTCGTAGACACCGCCTAGATACTGAGCGTCACCACCAAAGAATCCACCTTCAGTATTGTAACCAGCATTGTCAGCCGCCGTGCCTGAGAACTGGTTGCCATCAATAGCCGCTGTCAGACCAATCTTACCCGCTTTATCAAACGCTAAATTACCCTTTAGATTTTTGGCGACAAAGTCAGCGGTAAAAACTGATTTACCAAATTCGATATCATTATCTATGCCAAGCTGACGATAAGTAGCATCCCCTGTATAACCAACTTTACCTTCGGTTGGCATGTTTGCTTCTTGCGTGGCATTACCGATTACGGCAACCCCGTTCACAGGTAGCTCTGCACCGCTAAAGACGGCTTTGCCATCAATGTGACCGATGCGCATGTCATCTTTAAAGTCTTTGTAGGTTGAAACATACGTTAAAGGCAGTTCTTGACCTAGCGCACTAACCGCGGCATTGTCATCATGCGCTTTAAAACCGTTTGATCCGGCAACGTCTTTGTCGCCTTCACCTGAGGTGGTGATAGATAGTTTACCTAGTAGGCCATCACCTGCACCTGGTTCTGATTCTGAAGCAAGATCTGCTCGTGCAATGACGCTATCATCGGTTGAATCAAAGTCACGTGTCGTGGTGTTATAGACTTTGCTTAACGGGGCAACGTTGACGTTCAATGACTGAACGCCAGACTTAGCGACTTCAGGAGCGTTCTTGATTTGAGAGGCAGCTAAGGCATCTTTGGCATCCTGAGCTGCTTGCTGAGCAGCTGCTATTTGCGCTTCCGCTGCGGCAGTCGCTGCGGCTTGTGCCTGCTGAGCGGCGGCCGCTTTCGCATTTGCTGTATCAAGGGCGGCCTGGCGGCGATCTACTTCTGCTTGTAGCGCTTCGGTACTGCCCCCTGATGCTAGGGCGTCTTCTAAAGCTTTTTCGGCGGCAGCTAACTTATCTTGTGCGGTGAGTAATTCATCTTTGGCTTTGTCCGCTTCTGCTTGGGCAGTCGCCGCTTTTTGTTTCTCAAGCTCGGCTTGGGCTTTGGCATCTATTGCCTGTTGATTGGCAGTGTCAGCTTTAGCGTTGGCAGCTGCAATGGCAGTTTCAGCATCCGCTTTGGCTTTTAGGGCTTCCGCTTTGGCTGTATCTTCTGCCGCTTTAGCAGCGGCCGCGTCGGCTTCTGCTTTAGCCGCCTGCGCTTTAGCATCAGCCACTTGTTGATTGGCTTCTGCTACTTTCTTGTCGGCTTCCGCTTTAGCGTCACCAACGGCTTTGTCGGCCGCCGCTTTGGCTTTTAGGGCAGCGTCTTCTGCAGCAGCTTGGGCTTGTTCAGCAGCAAGGCGTGCGGTCTCTGCAGTGGCAGCCGCTGCTAGAGCAGCCGCTTCGGCTTTTTCTGCCGCTTCCGCTCTTGCTAAGGCGGCAGCAAGACCACCGTCTCCTGTACCAGCATTAGCCAAGGCTTCTTCTGCTTTTGCTAAGGCTTCTTGGGCTTTAACGGCATCCGCTTGGGCTTTGTCAGCTGCAGCTTTGGCAGCAGCGGCCTGAGCATTGGCGCTGTCTTTATCAGCATTAGCTTTGGCCGCCTCTGCTTGTGCTTTGGCAGCGGCCTGCTCTGCGGCGGTTTGTTTGTCGCTCTTCGCGCCATAGGTACCTTGGGCATCATTACCAGCGTAAACCCCGCCTAAGTATTGAGCGTCGCCACCAAAGAAGCCACCTTCAGTATTGTAACCAGCATTGTCAGCGGCCGTGCCTGAGAATTGGTTGCCGTTGATATCAGCAGTAAGACCAATTTTACCAGCATTATCAAAGGTAAGGTCACCTTTCACATTTTTGGCAACGAAGTCGGCGGTAAAAACTGATTTACCAAATTCGATATCATTCCCAATACCCAGCTTGCGGTAAGTAGCATCCCCTGTATAGCCGACTTTGCCTTCGGTTGGCATGTTCGCAGTTTGGGTTGCATTACCAATTACGGCTACACCATTGACTGGTAGGGTTTTGTTCAACAAAGTGACTTCAGCAGATCCGTCGATGTGACCGATGCGCATGTCATCGCCGAAGTCTTTATAAGTCGAGTTGTAAGTTAAAGGAAGTGTTTGACCAATGGCGGCGACCACTATATCTGTTTTATCTTTATGGCTTTTAAATCCATTAGCCACCTCGGTGTCACCTTCACCAGAGATAGTGACTGGCACCAGTGGTAGTAAACCTGCTGTGCCATCTTCTTTTTGAGAAGCAATGTCAGCACGGGCGTCAATTGCAGATCCATCTTCATTTACTGAAAAATCGCGGGTGGTCGTATTAAACAAGCCTAGTGTACCAGCATTGATGTTTAATGATTGCACACCCGACTTAGTCGCTTCAGGCGCATGGTTAATATTGGCTGCTGCTAGGGCATCTTCTGCTGCTTTTTTAGCAGCCAATGCGAGTGCTGTTTGTGCTTCTGCTGCTTGTTTGGCTACTTGTGCAGCGGCTTGAGCGCTTTCTGCCTGGGCTTGTGCCTGTTGGGCGAGTTTGGCTTTGCGCTCAGCCTCTTTTTGTAGTGCGTCGGAACCACCACCATTGGCTAGCACATCTTCTAATGCTTTCTCAGCAGCTTGTTGTGCTTTAATGGCCTCTGCTTTCGCTTTTTCAGCAGCGGCCAACGTTGTTTCTGCCTTTTCTTTGGCCTCTTTGGCACTGTTCGCGGCCGCCAAAGCCGCAGCTTGCTTTTTCGCAGCCTCTGCAGCCTTTTTAGCTTCTAACTTAGCTTTTGCCTCAGCGGCTTCTTTGGCAGCCGTTTCTGATGCCAACAAATCTTGTAGCTCTTTAGCTTTGGCTTCTGCCGTATTTGCACGAGCCTCAGCAGCTTTTGCGTTAGCTTCAGCAACTTTCACTTTAGCTACGGCTTCTTTAGCTGCCGCCTCTTTAGCAGTTTTTATCTTACCTTCAGCCTCTTGTGCCGCCGCTTCAATCTTTGCAACTGCTTCTACCCTAGCTGCCTCTGCTGCGGCTTTCGCTTTTGCTGCCTCTGATCTTGCTGCATCAATGGCTTTTTGTGACGCTTCTGCCGCCTTTTGTGACTCAACACCAAATTTCATCTCAGCAGCTTTAAGTGCGTCTTCTGCAGCCTTCGTTTTGGCCTTTGCCTGTTTTAAGGCATCTTCTGCTGCTTTTGTTTTGGCTTCTGCGGCTTTGATCGCAGCCTCTGCTTGCGCATTACTGCCAGTATCAACGCCGCTACCCTCAGTTTCTGATCCTCCTGCAGTTCCACTGTCATCTTTAGGTATTGTAGGGGATGGCTTGGGCGTGGTGCTGTCTCCACCATCACTAGCGCATGATGCTAGGATTACAGTGGTTAAAATAACGACGCTAGCTTTCAGCGGCGTTTTTAGTTTTTTTGCTGTCGCTACAGCAGATATTGAATGACGGTTAAGTGACATTCGTCTTCCTCCATGAAGAATTGATAACAGTCCATTATTTATCCATACTAGGCACAACAAATATCTAGTGCCACACATAGATAAACAAATCACCTATAAAAAGTCAATAAATATATCTACAATTATGAATAATGTAACCTTTGGTTACCAATTAATTTCCTATTTCTTTTAAACGATATGTTTTGAATCGGTTTTTATTTAAATTTAATAAAATAATCATTCCTGACATACCCAATAATAGTAATTTAAATATTACATATCCATACCATCCATCATTTATTATTTACAATATTTATAAAAATATATTAATTAAAAATATAGCAA
>NZ_CAJHBJ010000061.1:0-6568 GCF_904846595.1 Psychrobacter sp. HII-4
ATATTCGTCTATGCTAACTCTGACGTTGGTGTGGATATCTCTATAGTCTAGAGATATCCACACCAACGTCAGAATTAGCATAGACGAATATATGTCGCTTGATACCTCTAAGAATAAAGGGAAGAAAGCAATAAAAAAAATAACATCTTTAGGGTTAGAGATACCTATAAGAAAGCCATCTTTGAAATGGTTTTTCGTAACAAGAACTGAACTTTCCTTTACAGTCTGATCAATATCAATTTTATCTTTTATAATGCCTATAGAAAAATATATAAGATAGAATGCCCCTAAAAAGGATAACCAGAGCATAGCTGTCTCGCTAACTGAAAACACCCCCTGAAGGATAATAAATGATATTGCTATCAAGATTAGTGACGCAGTGTTAGTGCCTGCGACTGTTGCTAACCCCGCTTTGAACCCACTTTTTACGCTTGCACTCACTACAAGTACAGTCACAGGTCCTGGAGTGCCTAGAAATAGAAGAATAGCTAAGAAATAGGCGAACAATAAAGAATAATCTATCATTTAACTAATGCCTTTTTTATTTTTAATGGACATATTTTATTTACAAGTGCTCATCTAAACTAGCATTCAACTCTAAATCATTCTTAGTCTCGACCGTACCACCAAGCCCCTTTACCAAATCTGCCATTAAATCCTTATCAGTCTGTCTGGTCAGGAAATTCAATAGATTGTCAGCCGTATATTCTTTCAAACCATCTACTGAATTATTCTCTAAAGCATCTACCAAAAAAGCACCAAGTAATATTTTTTGCCGTGTTAGCTTCTTATCTAACTTCTGCTTCTCTCTATTTATCTTAAGCTCAAGCTCATTGATCTTCTGCTGTTCTTTTAGATCATTACCACCAAGTAAGCTCATACCTTTCTCCTAGATTATCAAATTATTTACTTACCTAACTATAGCAACTTCGCCAATACCTAACAACAGTTTATGATATAGTTATTTGACGGATGGTTGAGTCCCACTGACTAAGTGCGAGTTTTCGACTTTACAAATGTTTATCCCTTCCGGTCAACCATTTATAAAATCAAAACATCGGCAGGGGCAAGCCCCCACACCCCCAACATTGCAAAAAGACGCAATGTTAAAAACCTGAAAACAGAGCTTGTAGAAATGGCTATTTTTATCGCATCGACCAAATCAATATCTCGCAGTAACGGACAAAGTGCCGTTGCTTCTGCGAGCTATCGCGCTGGTGTTGAGCTTGATGATAAGCGATACGGTAAGACGCATGATTACTCTAAACGATCAGGCGTTATGAGTGCCGATATCATTTTACCGACAGCATTGGCTTCTGCTTATACTGATATTTCACGCAGCGATTTATGGAATAAGGCAGAGGCTGCCGAGAAGCGTAAAGATGCGCGTGTGGCTCGCGAATGGCTGGTCAATCTGCCCTATGAACTTGACGAGAATGACCGTAAAGATATTGCACACAAGTTTGCTCAGACGCTTGCGGATCGTTACGGCACGATTGCCGATTGCGCCATTCATCAGCCTACTCAAAAAGAGATTGATCGAGGGGCAGACCCTCGCAACTTCCACGCCCATATCATGTTTACCACGCGTACCGCTGAGCTTAACGATAATAACGAGATCGTACTGACCGATAAGGCAACCATTGAGCTGTCCGATAATAAGCGGCGCTCACTTGGATTAGAGCGCGTCAATGTTGAAATCAAAGAAATACGGCAACTGTGGGAGCAGATCGCTAATGAGAAACTGGCCGAGTATGACCATGAGCTGATTGATTCGCGCAGCTATAGTGATCAAGGCAAAGACATCGAGCCGCAAATCAAGATGGGTTCGGTGGCCACAAAACTAGAGCGTGACAAATACGAGAGTGAGCGAGAAAAAGCAGAACAAGCAAACAAGAAAGGTGAGGTTTACGAGATAGACGAAACACCGGCCACAATCAGAGGTAAGATTAACCTGATGATCAATGAGCGCAACCGTCTAGTACGGACACGCGAACTTGCCGATCTGCGTGAAAGTAAGTTATTTATCGTCCCAGCAGCGCCTACGCCTGAATATAAACCCAGTAACGTGAGCAATGACGAGCTAGAGCAAGCTGAATCAGTGGTTGAGCGCATCAAACAGGCGCGTATTCAGCGCCAGATTGCTAAGGAAGCGGCTGAGGCGCTTGAAAAACAGCGTATTGCTCAGCAGCAGCGAGATATGGCGGACAAAAAAGAGCGTGAGCGCCTATTAGCGCAAGAAGAAGCGCGTCAAGCAAAGCTTGAGCAGCAACGCGCCAAAAGAGCAGAAGAAGAAGCCGGCTTTAAGGCGCAACACGATCATATCTCGCATCAAGGTCTATCGGATCAGCACCAGCTTCTAAAAATCATCGACCAAAAAAGCGACTTTGGCCAACACCTTAAACCCCTCCTGCATCTTGATCAGCAAATGAGCGCATGGCAACGCTACCGCAGTGAGCCGAGTACCACTGACCACCAAAAACAGCTTATAGCCCAAGAACAACATGAAATTGGCAGCCACATTATCAGCCACAGCAAGCAGCTGCTTGATCACATCAAGTCTATAAGCGACCTATCGACAAGAAAAGCACACACCAAAGCCTTAGAGCGCGTCTTTGATGACATCAAAGATCGACAACAAAGCGCCCTTAGCCCCGAACACCAGCGCCAAATGCGAACGGTATCCACTGAAATCACCGGTTATCGCCGTGATATCAACCGCAGCCGAGGCAGGAGTCTTGGCTTTTAAGCTCACAAGCAACACCAAACGACACTCACGGTCGCATAGAATCACCTTAGATGCTTCTCAGGCATCCCACAGCGCCATTTTGATGCTAGGGTACCAATAACGTATAAACCATCCTAAAAACGCCTACGGCGCCATTTAGAGTCCAAATAGCATCATAATTAGCGACTAGGAACGATCCATGCCAGAAAAAGACCTCTCTATCCAACTAGAAGACCTATTGCTTGCACTTGAGACCTACACCAAAAAAATAGATAAGCAGCTGATTGACAGCTCAAACTTAAACCACGCGCACTATAAACAAGCGCAAGATATTGCTAATTGGGCAAAGGCACTGACTTCACTGTTAAAAACCTATCAAAACAAAGAAACCTTACTGCAAACTGAATTTGTTGAAGCCATTAACAAAGAGATTGCAACCGTCTTTAAAACCAATGAAGACAGCTATCACAAGCGTATTGATGAAGGCTTTACCAAACACATCACCGATGCTGGTGATAATTTCTTAGAAAAAACCAAGCAGATAAACGATGATTTGGATACTTTAAACCGCTCAGTGACAGACGTTGCAGGTAGCATTGATGACGCCAACGACCAAATTGCTAGGCAAACAGTAGCCACTTCGAAGCAGATGCTAGATAACGTTAAGCGAGAGTTTAACCGTCAATTAATACTAACTTTGGTCGTTATGGTTGTTGTGGTATTAGCATTAGCCTCTGGAGCAGCTTGGTTGTTTATTCCTAGCAAAAGCGAGATAGCAAAACGTCAAGATGATTATCAATATCTGGAAAAGGCTGGTGTGGCTCATAACATTGTCAAAATAAGTGGACAAGATGGTCACTATGCGAGGATTGATCCCAAAGACTGTTTTGAAGATGAGAAGAGTTCGTTCTATAGCAAATCAAAGCTATGCAAATTTAAGTAACTTACTTCCTAAATTAACCATTAAAAATAGCCCTTTGTTTTTTAAGCTTATCCACAACCAAAAAGCTTTTAATGCTTTTAAATGCTTTTAAATGCTTTTAAGAACCTTGAAGTCTATATGTATCAAGAGGTTTAAGAGAGTGATGACGACATCTATCGGGTATGATGACGACATCTATCGGGTATGATGACGACATCTATCGGGTATGATGACGACATCTATCGGGTATGATGACGACATCTATAAAATTGACTAGATAACGACATATAAGTATGATGTCGTTATCTAGTCAATTTTATAGGAGAGGTTTACGAATGGAATCCAGTCAAGGTAGCAGTATGAATAATCTAGTAGTCAAATCCAACCGATTGAATACAGCTATACAAAATCTGTCATTAGTGGAAATTAGATTAATACAGCTAGCCGTTATTGATAGCAGGGAAACTCAGACAGGGTTGACATCCAATGACCCTTTGCGAATATCAGCTAAGCGTTATGCAGAGTGCTTTGATGTAGATGTCGATACAGCTTACGATGTGCTTTTATCAGCAGAAGCAACACTTTTTGAACGTAGGTTCTCATTTATAAATGAGCGGGATAATCAAGTTAAAACGCGTTGGGTGAGTCAGGTTGAATATATAAAAGGTGAAGGATCAATTGAAATAATCCTCACCCCAGCAGTGGTTAAAGAGATAACACGTATTAATGGTTTACAAACGTTTTTTACTAAATATCTGCTAGGACAAACAGCAATGCTCAATAGCGTATATTCAGTTCGACTTTATGAGCTTTTAATCCAATGGCGTGAAGCGAAGAAAACCCCATTATTTGATTTGGAAACGTTTAGAGGTCAATTAGGGTTAGGGGTCGATGACTACAAGCGTATGAGCGATTTTAAGCGCCGCGTATTAGATGCTGCTGTTGCTGAGATCAACGACAAAACAGACTTGAAAATAAGTTATGAGCAAGAAAAAAACAAAAGTACGATCATAGGCTTTAAGTTTAAAGTAATTACTAAGAGCAAACCTAAGCAGCCACAAGAAAAAACCGTAAGCCGTGACGCTCATACAGCAGATATGTTCACGATTGACGGACTGACTGATAAGCAGCTGTGGCGTATCAGTCGGCATAAAGAGTTTATAAGTACATATAGCGGTCTCGCCAAAGGCGACGCTGGTAAGAACTGGACAGCGTATAGTGATTTTATAGTTAGTGAGATCAAAAAAGACGCTTCCAAATTCGGTAAGAAACGTCCTATACGCGAATATTTAGATGGCAATGAAGCAGACTATGACTTCTCAAGATAGCGAGAAAAACTGACCACCTAGAACAGTCTTTTATAAGCGGTTCTCTTATAGCGGTCTGTTTTAGGTAGTCTGTTAATAGGTTTAGGGGGTAAAACAACTGGTTCCCTTGGGGTATACCCATAGTTTGGGGATAGTTATTAAATAGGTTTGTAAGCTTGCATACTACACAGTGGCAATTAACGTAAACACGTCCGTAGTGAATGTGCCGTCCGCCTGTATATTATAATAACTTTTCACTTCCTGACCAATCTGCTGTTGCAGTTCGTGTATAGCAGCGACATAGGGCTCCGGTGTACGCATACGGGTTATCCAGCTGTTAAATTCTAACTTAAGTTTATGGGTTTGTGTCTGACTGATATTAAAACCTGCTTGATCGAACATCTGTTGCCATTCGCTGTTTGAGTAATCGCGCACATGGCTGTTATCACGTAGCATTTCTATCGTCTGCAAAAAGGTATCACATAGCGGACTTTCAGGTGCCATGATATCTATCATCATTACCTTACCATTAGGCTTGCATACGCGGCGCATTTCGCGTAACGCGAGGGGAACATCCTGCCAATGGTGTGCAGAAAAACGACTAATGACTACATCGAAATGATTGTCAGTAAAAGGTAAGGACTCTGCGATGCCTTTAACGGTTGTAATATTATCTAAGTTTTTTTGCTTAGCCGAATCTGCGACAATCTTTAACATATCATCAGATAAGTCATAAGCAGTAACTTGTTGAGCAAAGGGTGCAGTATAAAAACTAATATGCCCAGCGCCACTACCTAAATCTAGTACGCAAGGACTATCAAATTGTTGCACTAAATTTTCCACCTCACTAAATTCCTGCCCAAAAGCATGCACACTACTGGTTAAATACATTTTAGCTTGTGACCCAAATTGCTCGTTTACCAAATGATTATGAGTTTTAACTTCAATGCTTGATTGTGCTTTATTTGTGGTATTCATAATACACTGCTCCTATAAGATAGTTTATTTTAAAGACAGTTAAAGAATTAGGTGGAACTCTGTTAATTATCTAATAGACATTAACTGCTAGAACAAATACCAAGATATAGGATACTTATTGGAATGAATATTGATATTTTTAGACTATATTAATAACCAATAGTTTCCAATAAAGTCTGAGTTTAAGATAATTTGTTGATAGTGTTGTTAAAATTATATATCCAAAACCTAAAAATCCCTAAAAAATTAGGGACAAAGCCTACAGGTTGGTGCCTGTATAGCGCACCGATCACGAATGGAATATGTATGGTAAGTACACTATGAAGTACACCGTGACTATTCCAGTGAGTTAAAACGTTGGCATCATTAGCCCACAGCTGAAGGTTCAAGTCCTCACTAGGGAACCGAACCAGTTAAAGCACCTGATTTGTTCACCGTAGGTATGATTAAATCAGATTCGATAGCTGGGGATTTTTTCTATAAAAATAGCCTTCTACTAGTTTCCCATAATATATAAATAGCAATGAAAAGTAGAATAAGTCCTGAAAATTTACTAATTATATTTGCGATTTTATTATTACTAACTTTTGAGAATATAAAAGAATAAATAGATAAGATACTATAGTCTAGAGA
>NZ_CAJHBJ010000062.1:0-6269 GCF_904846595.1 Psychrobacter sp. HII-4
CTGAACAAGTGGGCCGCATCAAAAAAACCTTTGTGGGTAAAAGCTATAGTATCACCGCAGGAGATGAGTTTAAGATCACCGTCGGCAAATCCTCACTGGTCATGAATGCCGATGGCAGTATCATCATTATATGTGGGGCTAATAGATGATGAAAAATCCCCTTTATTTAATCTATACAAGTCTAATTTTATTAGTTATATAAATGAGAAAAAACTATGCGTGCAAAAACAACCATCAAGCATAAACTCATGAGCTTTGCTGTGGCGTTAGGATTAACGCTGTCAGCACAATATACACAAGCTGCTAGCCTGCCAGTTCTAGATATTGAAACCATGGCTTTGCAAGGTAATGTTCAAGCTCAGTACGATATTGGTGCAATCTATCTAGAAGGCAAGATTGTCGAGAAGGACTACGATAAAGCTTTAAAGTGGCTTCTAAAAGCTGCCAATCAAGGTCATCCTTTGGCTCAATATAATTTGGGATGGGTTTATGAAGATGGCATGGGTGTACCGCAAGATTACAATAAATCAACTGGCTGGTTCCAGAAATCTGCTGAACAAGGTTTTGTGGATGCGCAAACAAGTATCGGTGTACGATATGTTAAAGGCCAAGGTGTACCGCAAAATTACGCTAAAGGGCTTGAATAGTTTCAAAAGGCTGCCAAGCAAGGAAGTACGAATGCAATGACCCAAATAGGCGTTCTTTATTATCATGGCAATGGCGTCACTCAGGATTATAAAAAAGCGGCCAAATGGTATAGAAAAGCGGCTGATCTGGGTGATATTTATGCTCAGAATAATCTGGCCATGATGTATTACGAAGGTGAGGGCGTGACTCAGAATTATGATACTGCTATGTCATTGTTACAAGAGGTTGATCCTAGACTTGCCGCGCAAGCACAATACAGTCTGGCAGTCAGGTATACACTGGGTAATGGTATAGAAAAAAATATGGTATTAGCACAAAAGTGGTTTCAGAAATCTTGTGACAATGGCCATCCTGATGCCTGTAATCATTCTGTTGATAGATAAGAGCAATCTATCAATAGAATGAGTGGCCTAGACTGCTGTACTTAATTTAGTATCAATCTATTAATCCATAGTCATTGGACGATTATACAACAGCGCCAACCTACCGCCATGGGGCTATCCATAAGCGACTAAACAACCAGGAACCAAATCCAAAAGTTTTAAATCGTCATTTGAAAATCTCAATGAGCTCATGTTTAACGACATGAGCTATCTTACAGTTCCTTTAGATGTAAAAAACAGAACGTTAGTTCCCCAAAAAAACTTACGTCAGCAATGAATATCACTTTTTTTAATACACAAAAGTCCATAAATGCGTTATGATTGTCCACTTATTTTGGACCAATAATTTACCTCATATTATCCGGATATTCCGTATACATTCAACCAAAACATCAATGCAGGATTGTCTATGAAATTTACTAATGCTACCTCACATCCTGCACTGGCATTTGAAGGTCTTGATCAATTGGGTCAAAGCTTTCATGTGGTGGTAATGCGACAAACTTATACTTGGAACGAACAAGGGGTTTTAATACTCGCTGATGAGCAAGATCCGCTACGTTTAGAAGACGAGCTTACTGATCCTAATGACCTAATGAGCGGGATAGTAGAAGAGTCAGACTTGGCACACTACAAGCCAAAATGTGACGTCATCATTAAGGGCCATGCTTATGTACCTACGGGAAGGAAAGACCAAGATAGTTTTAATGCCAGTATACGGTTACAAACGCCTGATTATATAATTTTGGCTGAACCAAATGCTGCTACCAAATACGCTTTTGTTGAGCAAAGCTCTAGAAACACTGCTCAAGATCATTACCAAGCCGGTCAAACGCTTATCGATAAAACCTTGACGATACTAAGCCCTAGATATCTACTCAATGATAGCATCAAGGGAAACGCACATTACAGACTACATATAGAGCCAATGCCAAGTAAGGTGAGTCTTAACCCTAACAGTAGTTTTGGTGGTTATAGTCTGATTGAAGACAATAATAATGCACTTAATTATATTAATAAAAATGAGCTGATACCAGAAAATAAGCGCCATGGTATAAAGCTCAATCCGCACCATGGCGTGATTGCTTATTTACAAGACGATAGCTTTAACGCGGCAGGTACAGGCTACTGCTCACCCATCTATTACAAATATGTACAACCACAACACATTCAACTCTCCCAAATTCACCATTCAGATTTACTCATTAGTGAAAGCATAGTCAATCAAGTCGTCAAGCACAAGCTGGATTATGACCGTCATAATAGACTTGTCACAGGTTTTGGTGTGCGTGCAAAAAGTCATCCAGAGCGAACAAAGCTGATAGGAGAGATCAATGAAGCATTCATTGAGAGTGGTGAGGCGTATCCTAAAGGTTTTGACTTTGCCATGTGGAATGGCGCTTATCCGGATCAGCAAACGTCATTGCTAATGGGTAATGAGTGGTTAACACTCACCAATCTGTGCAAGCCTGATACTAAAGCCGCTAGCATCGATAAAAATGGCGATAGTCAGCTTACGCTATATTTGCCAGAAACCATCGCATATGTCGCGTTAGCGTCCAAGAACGCGCAAACAATGGCGACAGAGTTACCACTGCGCTTAGATACCGTCATCATTTCACCTGATAATCAAAAAGTAAATCTAGTATGGCGTGCCATCATCATCGACGACTATAAGCCTAGAAAAGCAACTTTGTTCGTGCTTAATAGAGATGAGCAACAAACTCTTGCGGCGCAGTACTTTACTGAAGCTACTAAAGTGATTCGGCCTTATGAGATTGGTTAACAATAATCTCAACTTGCTAGGTGATATTTTATGACATATCTACCTTTATGTTTATTGATAAGCATTGCTGTATTGACAGGCTGTTTGCCTACTGCTAATCAAGCAGATACCACTGTGGACGATAGCACGATAAAACAAAACACTGTAATCGGAGACTTGGGCGGCGTACCAGTCGAGATACCAGCAGACTCAGTGCATTTAGTGGAATACAATGGTGATCCTGACTGGGGTGAGGACTTTAAAGGCGGAGTCCCTAAGCGTACCTATGAGTCGAAGATCAGCAGCTTTGGCTTTGATGTGCGTTATACCGATGGAGCGCTATACGATGGTATCGTTGGTAAGTTATCTGATGAGTATGAGGCGCAAAAAAATCTATCGGAGAGTCCTTGGGTATCGGTAGGGGTGAACTCAGGGAATCGTTATCATGGCAGGGGTGCTGTTCATCGTATTGGTGATGGTAGGATAGATGCAATGCCAGATGAACATCCTGTATTTACTTATGCAAAGCTACCTGAATCTCAATTTGGACTAGAAGTCTATGCACCACCTGGAGTAGACCCTAAGACCAATACCCCATGGCGTGAAGATAGAGACGCGGAAGATGTTTTTATACAGCGTGATGATAATGAGATTATTACCACTTATATAAAATGCAGTAATAGAGATGTCGAGCGTCCTCCTTGTACCCATTATTTTGATCTAGAGCCTGAGATGGAGCTGTATGTTAGGGTGAGCTATTCGCGTTATGTGTTAAAAGATTGGCAACAGATAGAGCACGTGGTTAGGGAAACGCTATTGGGTTTTAAAAGGTAAGCGTATTTTAGTAGTCGTTTAACTTAAAAATGGAAGCAATAAAATTTTTATAAATACACTGAGAGAGTTAATAGATGTTCAAAATAAAAAGCAAAGGTAACTTTATATTTAGCGTTGCTTTTTTTATAGTCATGTCAGCTATTTTTGCCGTTCAATTTCCTACTACAAATGTACCAGAGAAGAGTGAAATCCAATATTCGACAGGTATTTTTCATATTGTGACACCTGCGAAATTTGTGAATCATGTGGATTTAAGCCGTATTGGTGGTAGCAATGAGTCTAAAGTGTTCTCTTGTGCATACAACGCAATTAGTAATGGTAGACAAAGCACGTGCGGCGATACAAAGTTCTTGCAGCCGTATGTGGGTAAAGAAGTAACGATAGGCTGGTATCGACAACAGCCATTTTTAGGTTTTAAAAACGATATGCCGCAGCTTGTATCTATCGAGATGGATGGCGAGATCATGCGTAGCTATGAGCAAACTGCTAAAACGAATGATGGGCTCAAATACGTTAATATCGGCCTTTATGTGTTTCTATTTATACTATCAGCTATTTTATATTGGGTCGATGGTCGTATCGATAAGAAATTTGCTAAGAAGAAGTCTGAATAAATGTTATCAATCAGTGATTAATTACTAATAAGTAGTGACTTGTATAAACTGAGGGAATCCTATGGCAAACAATAAATTTACAGATTTTTTGATTAATAATTAACAAGCTATAGAAAAAATACAGTATTCAAAAGGCGTTTTTCGTATCGTGACACCAGCGAAGTTTGTGAGCTATATCGAGTTGAACCGTATTAGTGATAGCAATGATTCCAAAGTGTTCTCTTGTCCATACAACGCAATTAGTAATGGTAGACAAAGCTCATGCGACGATACAAAGTTCTAGCAGTCTCATGTGGATAGAGAAGTGTCGATAGGTTAGTATCGATAACAACTATTGTTATGGTTTAAAAATAATATGCCGCAGTTAGTAACTATTGAAATAAATGATAAGATAGTGCGCAATTATAGCGATACATATGCAGATTTTAATAGAACTAGAAGTGGTAGATTATATGTGCTTATGCCAATTTTATTTTTTATTACTTTGATATTCTATTGGTTTATAGATAAAGTGCGTCAGATGAATGGATAAACAGATATTATTGCAGAGTTGCTAAAAATAAATAGAAAAAGAGAGTGGAAATGATTAGTTTTAAACCCTTAAGAAAGTTTGATTTCTTTTTATCTTTGATCATTGCATTAGGTCTTGTATATATGTCTATAACAGATCATGTGGGAATAGGTTTTCCTAAGGAGAATGAGCTTAAGTATACTACTGGCGTCTTTAGTATAGTTGAGCAACCTGAATATGTGAATCACGTTATACTCAATAAAATAAATGGTAAAAGTGATAGTCAGTTATTTACTTGCTCTTATAGTGTGTTTGGTAATGGTGACTTGAGCTCTTGCGGAGATAAAAAGTATTTAGTTCAGTATGTTGGAAATGTAGTCACTGTTGGCTGGTATAAGCAAAAAGAATTTTTAGGGTTCAAGAATGATGTTCCTCAGTTGGTTACTATTGAGATGAACAATGAAATTATGAGCAGTTATGATAAGAAAAAAAAATACATTAAGTCAATGAATGATTTTAATTTATATATATTCTTGCCAATTAGCATTCTATCATTTCCTCTTTATTACTGGTTATTTGGCTGGTTGAGTCGACCTAAAAAAAGTAAGGATAATGATACCCAATAATAGATTATTAGATAAAATATTTATCAGAATAGTGAGAGAGTAATATGGCTGGTCTGAAGGTTTTTAAGGTTAAGGATGCAGAAGATATTACTACTGTATCTTCTAATGCTAAAAATACTGTTAACAATATAAATGCAGCGGATGGGGTTTTTGATGGTGATGCAACGGGTTTGGATAAAAGTGTAGCTAGTCAGTCATTAGCAAGCACTGTTGTGACAGGAGCTGAGACAGCAGCTGTAGTCGCACCCGAAGCTTTAACAAAAGTAACGCCTTTATTGGGTAAGTCAAATATTGGATTGACTACTTGGGGCGCTGGTAACGACATAGCTACTATTAAACGTGACTATAGTGATGCAGACGCTGATGTAAAAGCTTCTAGTGTTCTAAGCCTTGGTTCAAATGTAGCTGGTGGTCTAGCTGGCGGTGCAGCTGTAGCGGCAGGGTTGGGGGTAACCGTAGTAGGAGCACCTGTTATTGTAGCTTTAGGAGGAGCGTCATTTGCACTTTGGGGTGCAAGTATGGTCGTGGGTGACATCAGCGCTAACGATGCTATAGTTAATGGTTTAGGAAATATAGGTACAGCAGCCTCTAGGCGTATCCTCAGTATTTTAGATCCTGACAATAATGCCTCACCAAAAGATTTCGATAAGCAGTACGATCTTCCAGAAATAAGTGGCTCACAACAGAACCAACTTATGGCCATTAGCAAAACGCCTTCTTTTAACTACACCTCTCATAAAAAAGACAGCGTCGCAGGGTACAACCTTGTATCTTGAATAACCGCTTAATACTGCCAACGAAAGTTGATAAAATAAAGTAATTATTCATGAGCATTGAGAGTATGAGTATAACCTTAGTGTCTAGACACTGTGTAAGAGATTATGCCCA
>NZ_CAJHBJ010000063.1:0-5734 GCF_904846595.1 Psychrobacter sp. HII-4
GTTTGGCAGCCTCCCCAATACTAACCAGTTTCCCCATAACTTGCTCTCTATATTATAGATATAATCTATCTATTATAGTAATAAATAGGTAGGTTTGTATATATTTTATTTGACTGTTTGCAACCCCCAAAGCGCCGTTAGACGTCTTTGTTGATAACGCAAACGCAGCGTCAACAAGATAGAGGATAAAAACAGCCCCGTAATCAGTGCCATCCAAAACCCTTGGGCGCCGACATCGGTGAAACGTACCAAATAAATCCCCAGCGGCAATGCCACCACCCAATAACAAAACAACGTCACCCACATCGGTACAGTAGTGTCCTGCATACCGCGCAATATCCCCGCGACATTGACCTGCCAGCCGTCAAACAGCTGATAACCAAGAGCAAATACCAGCAAATGCATAGACTGAGCGATGACCGCAGGGTTGTCGGTAAAGGCTGCTGCCAGCTGTGGTCGAAATAGCCAAACCCCTAGCATACATGTGAGGGCAATGAGTATCGTCCAGGTCAGCCCCGTTGCCTGTACTTGACGCAGTGCCAGCAGATTTTTTTCGCCAAAACGATTGGATATCATGATGGTCAGTGCCATCGCGACCGATATCGGTATCATAAACAGCTGAGATGTCACCGCTAGTGCGACTTGATGCGATGCGGTCGCCAGCTCGCCGAGCGGACTGATGACAAGCGCGCCCAAACTAAAGAGGCTCGCCTCAAAAAAGATAGAAATACCAATGGGAATGCCAAGTTTTAGCAGTTTTTTGATTTGCTGACGGTTAGGACTAGCAAAACTATAAAAAAAGCGGGTACTGGCAAATTGTTGCCGTTTGGTAAAGCTGGTGTAGGTAGCAAGCAGTAGCACGTTTATCCATAGTACCAAAGCTGTGGCCACACCGCAGCCTGCACCGCCCATCTCAGGCATCCCAAACAAACCATGAATGAAGATATAGTTAAGTGGGATGTCCGCTAACAGACCAATGATGCTGATAATGGTTACCGGCTCAGGCCGACTCAATGCTTCGCAGTAGCTGCGAAGGACAGCATAAACGGCCAGCGCAGGAAACCCAAACGATACACCATGTAGGTACTGTGTCGCTATCGGCTGGATGTTTGCTGGTACGCCCATGATACCAAGAATATTGGGTGCCAAATTCACAATTATGAAGCCAACAATACCGATAACCCCAGCAGTCCACAAAGACTGCTGGGTGATATGAGGTACTTTACTGTGTGCGTTTTGTCCGATGGCCTCACCGATCAGAGGCGTGGTGGCAATCAAGATACCAGTGGCCAATAAAAACAGCGGCAGCCAGATACCAGAGCCGACAGCCACGGCCGCCAAATCAAGCGCTGAGACCTGACCTGCCATGATGGCATCTACTACACCCAGCGCCGCCTGACAAAACTGGGTAATCAAAATAGGAAGTGCCAGCACGCCTAAGCGTAAGCTGTAGCTTCTAAAATCTCTAAAAGATAATGGGAAAACCATAGTGAGCAACTTTTTATTCTTGACGATAATGATCGTTGAAGCGTCAAACGCGCCATCAACAAATGAATAGGGAAACAGCCACACCATTTTCAAAGCGTTCAATCATAAAAACTAAAGCCAGCAAGTATCGTACGGCGATTGGCGTGCTGCTCTAAAAAGCGTACTGGCAGACTGCCATAAGCTATATATTGCACTCTTTGAAAATGGTATAAGATGATGATGCCGATAATTTATATAAACAAGCGCATATAGACTAGAGCGTGTCTTCAATTCACTCGATGGTTATCTAAATGGGCTAAAAATGGCCAAATTTTGCCAACATCGTCAAATAGCTGGTCAATATCCCAATATTAACAGCGCTATTTTTCTTGTTTGGCTGCAATTTATCTCACTTTTATCACCATTTTTGAAATAAAGACACGCCTCAGGATGAAATAAAAGTCTAGACACCAAAATAAAAATAACCCGTCAATTCACTAGGGGAATTGACAGGTCATCATTAGATAAGATGGTAAAGAAGCCGCCCCCTGATGTCAACGTTTTAACGCGTCATATATGACTGTAAAAACACCACCGGAGCGTAGTCGCCCATGAGTCACAAGTTATAGAATATAGTTAGCTGAATGTAAAACTGTTATGGATTTAAACGGGCTACTGGGATGAATTTTACTTGCGTGCTGCGTTCCCAGAGGCTGTGCAAAATTCATCCCAGTAGCGCTATGACATTTTTAGAGTGTATCGACTATATAAATCATAGGTTACGAGACATAGGCCATAAAGCTTGAGCCAAGAGAAAGGCTGTGCTGCGCTTATTTATAATGATTCAGGCAAGTCTTGCACCACCGCTTGATAGCCGATCAGATCGTTTGCCGCGTCAAAGGCTTGTACAACGATAGCGTAGTTGGTCGAGCTAGCTGGGATAAGCGGAGAAAATGCCGTTTCACCAGCGGTCAATACCAGATTTTGTACATAGCCGTTCGCGCCAGTCTCTGCTTTGTTGATATCGATTTGGCTGACCAGTATATATTGTGTGTTTCGCGGGTTTTGCCATGTCACGACTTTTTGACTACCATTGCCGCTGACATCTACATTCAGCTCACCTAGGCGGTAATCAAGTGGGTATGTCTTAAAGTTAGAGCGGTCGCTGATGGTATAAGTGACATTGCAGTTTTTTTCGCTACTGGTTAGGGTTTGTCCGCCCAGACCGTCCTGATACTCAAAGCTGCCTTGCCACGGGGTACCCGTTTGTTTTTTCTCAAAGCTACCTGCAAAGGTGGTAAATAGGTTCGGTGTCTCAATGCCCAGGTCATTGACATACTTCACATCCAAAAACGCCAGCGTATCGAGGCTGCCGGTCACTTTGCCTGCGATATAGTTGTCTACTTTGATTGCAGAGTTGATGCCCAGTGTATTGTTTTCTTGACAAGCTTGTTGCTGGTAGCTAAAACTACCATCGACGCTGCCTACACCGTCTTTGCTGATGTCAAAATAAACAGCGCCGATATCGATATCACTATCATCGCCGTCCTCAATTTCAACGAAGTGTCCGACATACAAGCCGCCGAGGCCGCCCTCTGGGGTGAGCTTATCTAAGAAGTTGTCTAGCGACTCTTCTGGCAAAAACACGGACTCCAAAATCTCAGCCATGCTTTTTTCGTCATCGCTCAGTTTGTCTTCTACCTCTTTATACTCTTCTTTGACTTTGTCTTCTATGCGATCATATTCGTCTTTTACCTGATCCTCAATACGATCATATTCCTCTTTGACTTTGTCACCATCACTGCCGCAGGCGCTGAGGGTCAGACTAGCCATGCTTAACGTTAATGCTGATAATAATAATTTGGGTGCGCTCATAAATGCGTCCTGATGATGAGTTGGCAGTGACTTAGCCATAAAAAAAGAAAGTATTGCGACATTTGTAATATAGCAGAATTTAAATAGCAAACGCACAGATAAATGTGCATAGATGCCATCAGGTTTCTTACCCAATCGTTACACAGTCAACCGAGGTCAATCGGACAGTAACATTGATGTTTCGGCCATGTCCAAAATAGCGTACCAGTGTTTGGGCGTCAAAGGAATCACCGTCAGCTGCTCACAGCCTTTTTTGAGTAATAATGAGTCCTCTAGCGCAGGCAGGAATTTAAGCGCTGATAAAGGCAAAACGTCGGTGAAGGCTTGCTCAAAAGTGACGTTTACCATATACCAGCGCGGCTGATCTTCAGTGGCAATGGGGTCATAGTGACGATGCTCAGGATGGAATTGGCGGGGGTCAGGGTAGCCCGCCTTACTGATGGTCATGATACCAGCAACTCCAGAAGGCTTGGCGCTGGAGTGATAAAAAAACACCTTGTCACCGACTTGCATATCGTCGCGCATAAAGTTGCGTGCACGGTAATTGCGCACGCCATCCCAGTGCTCCGTACCTAGACGCTGTAAGTCATCGATGCCAAAAAAGGTAGGGTTGGATTTCATGAGCCAATAGGCCATCGTATTCTCCTTTTGTTATTATTGAGTGGTTGCTTTTGATCATTACGCGCTCAATATATAGTCGCTATACAGTCATTTATGCCAATATCTGCTCCTGTAAATGGCTGTCAGTATGATTTTATCATCCTGCGCTTTTCTTTATACTGCGTAGTCGTTATCCTAGTGCTGCTTTTTGCTCATCATCGCCGCACGTTATTTTTCGCATTGTTGGTTATTCGTTTTTGAATAGCTTTTTTTAATAGATACCTTTGTTATGTCAAACACCCAAGCAGTTAATTTATCTAATGATAGCCGCGACCATAAGACGATGTCTAATGCAGGTAGGCTGGAGGTGGGCGAGATCCCATTGGCGCTCTACATTCATATTCCGTGGTGCGTAAAAAAATGCCCTTATTGTGATTTTAATTCACACGAGCTGCCAGCGGATACGCAGCTGTCTATGTATGATGAGTATGTCGATGCGCTGTTATTAGATGCTGCAATGCAGCAGCCGCTGTCCCAAGGTCGAGCGGTCAGTTCGATTTTCATCGGTGGTGGTACACCGTCATTATTACCAATCGCTCACTATCAGCGACTGTTTACAGGGCTAAAAGACATATTTTGTTTTGCTGCTGATATCGAAGTGACGATGGAGGCCAACCCAGGGACGCTCGAGCATGCGCCCTTTGCTCAGTATCTAGACGTGGGTATCAATCGCTTGTCTATCGGTGTGCAAAGCTTTGCCGCTGATAAGCTGACAACGCTTGGGCGCATTCATGATCCTGCGCAGGCACTGTCCGCGATCCGTGCAGCTCGGCTGGCTGGGTTTGAGCGGGTCAATGTGGATTTGATGCATGGGTTGCCGCAGCAGACTTATCAAGAAGCATTGGCCGATATTCAGATGGCGCATGAAGCGGGGGCGACACATCTGTCTTGGTATCAGCTGACGATTGAGCCAAATACGGTATTTTATCGTAGCCAGCCTATATTGCCAAACGAGGACAATCTGGCCGATATTGAAGAGGCGGGTCAGGCGCTATTGCAGCAGCTTGGCTACACCAATTATGAAGTATCTGCTTGGGCAGGCTCGTGTGATAAGCCATGCCAACACAATGTGAACTATTGGCAGTTTGGTGATTACTTAGCGATTGGCGCGGGTGCTCATGGCAAAGTCACCATTGCAAGTGATGCCCTTGATCATGCAGCATTTGACACAAACAACGAGTTACGTGCGCAGTCTGGTATTTATCGTTTTAGTAAATCGCGCTTGCCAAAAGACTATATGGATTATCACCGTGTCAGTACCGATGACACTAGCTTGAAGGCCCCAAAGATGGTCGGCTGGCAGGCCATTGCGCCTGATGAGCTAATCAGTGAGTTTATGCTCAATGCTCTAAGGTTACACGGCGGGGTGGCGTGGTCGTTGTTTAGCGCTCGGACAGGGCTTGGATATGCTGAGATTGCCGCGCAGGTTCAGGATTTGGTGGCTCAAGGATTGCTGATAGATAGCACAGAGCGCCTACAGCCAACCCGTTTAGGCCAGCGTTATCTCAATCAGATATTGCGAGCGTTTTTATAAAATGAGATTTGTAAAATGACAGGTTACGCAATCTATTAAAGTAAAAAATAGAACGTTACCAATGAGATATAATACCAAACCCAACAATTAAAGTTGCGCCCAAGCACGAGCAGTTAACGACCGAATTCTTTGTGGCTGTTTAAGCAAATTATTCCAAGCCAAGCAAGTGGCATCGACAATAGCCTCATAACTGTCATA
>NZ_CAJHBJ010000064.1:0-5675 GCF_904846595.1 Psychrobacter sp. HII-4
AGGCTGTCTGTGCAGCGATGCGCAAGCTTGTGCATATCTGTTTCGGTGTGATTAAACATCAGCAGTCTTACCAAGCAAAAGTTGAGCTAATTAGTGCTTGATTTGGCTTTTTTAAGATGGTATCTCTATCAGATGCTCGATAATGCAGAAGACACCATATCAAACTCAACCATGAACGGCTTTACCGTCTATGTCATGGGCAAAACCATTCAGCCTACCTGTATGGGTGATGAGGCAGGTGTGGGCGGCGGTGTGAAATCGGGTACGGTTGGTAAAGAGATCAGAGCAACCTCAGGTGCACCCAGCATCATGTATTGTGGCTACTTGTCGATACGAGCAGATGACACCTGTACCATGAATAACGAAAACGTTGAAGGGAAATACATATCACTATGTTAGATAATGCTCAAGCGCAGCCTACGCCGCCCACGATAGAATTGGGTAAGCCTGAGTCTGGTGTCACCGCCCTTACTCTCTCAAACCTTGTAGCGACTGGTAGCCAAGGCTCTGCCTTTGATATGGGTATGAATATCGCCAGCGCTATTCCCAATAAAGATATCTCGCAAGCTGTCGGTGCAATCAGCACGATATCCAAAGCCGCTCAAGCTGCTAATCAAGGCTCAATGCTCGGGGTGGGTATGGCACTAGCAGGCGCTGTGCCAGGTAGTAATTTCTCTGATGCGATGGGCAAAGTAAGCGCTGTATCTAGTGCTATCTCAGCCGCCAACCAAGGCTCGCCGATGGGATCTCTTATGTCACTATCAGGTATTGCCCCTGATAGTCCTATTGCTCAGACACTCGGCCAGATATCACAAGCCACCGATATGCTCAAGCAAGGCTTATCTATTCTAAACCCTGATGTTAACCCGACAGATTTTATCAAATCAGTCATACCGCTTAATCCAGTGACACCTGCTAGCCAATCTGTGAATATTACCAGCGGTCCACCTGGCGCTCGTATCAAAGGAGAAGGAATTAAATGTGCCACCTGCGCCCTTGGCAATCAAGAGGCGATGATTGGTGCGCCAGTCAATGCCCTGTATGGTAGTAAAATACTGGTTGGCGGCGATGACATCGACTATCGCGGTAGTGGCTATTTACCGTTTGTCATGAGTCGCATCTACAATAGCCAAAATCCAGACGCTGGCTGGTTTGGACAAGGGTGGACGACCCAAGGCTATGAGCAGTGCTTGGAGCTGGCCCCGCAGCACAACCGCATCTATCTGGTAGACAACTCAGGTCGGCGAGTGCCTTTTACCTATCTAGCTCCTGGGCAGAGCTGCTATCAGCCTACAGAGGGCATTACCCTATACCGTAAGCATTTGCCTGAGGATAAAACACACACCACCGCCATTAGCCGTCCGATAGTAGCGGGTGCAACCAATGGTAGTCGTATTGGAGATCATGAACCGCTAGAGTTTGTGATCTATTCAGGCGACTATCAGCCGAAAGCGCATAATGACCAGATGCCTAAGATCGAGGCTTTTAATGGTATTGCTCAGCATTATAGCTATGTCGCCAGTCGTCGCCATCATGGCACCGAAGCCACCGTACTTTTGAGCAAATACGTTGATAAATACGGTCATCAGAACCAACTGCACTATACGCGTAGCGCGCTGCAAGGTACCGCCTATCTACCGCAGTATCTCACTGACGATGCGGGCAATTGCTATGAGTTTGAATTCACTCTATATAATGAGCAGCATAGACTCACTACCTTGTATAAACTAGATAGTCTAAAAAATAAAAAAGTACTAGCAGACTACACCTATAGCCCTGAGGGTGATCTGATCAAAGTCATCGCCCAAGGACGTACTACCCGAGAGTTTGCCTATAAAGAACACCTCATGGTCTGGCAGTCACAAGTGAATGGGCAGCAAGTCGCTTACGAGTATGACCATTATGACAATCCTAAAGCGGCTCGTGTCATTGAGCAGGCGATAAGTAGTGGCAGACACTACCTGTTTGAATACGGTCGTGATACCAGCGGTATCGAGAGTATCGGCACCACCACTGTCATCGAACAGCCAGGCACTGAGCTTGAGCGTACCCGTCATTACACCTATGATGACTGGTATAACATGACAAGCCTCACAGACCCCAATGGTAATACCACCCGTTATGAGTATGATGACAACAATCGTATGATCAAGCTCATCAGAGCCGACGATAGCCATACCAATTTTAACTATCAAGACCGTCATCTGGCGAGCGTACAAGTACAGACAGGGGTGGATCCAATTACCCAGTTGCCAGAGTATCGGGAAGTTGGCTATGAATACAATCAAGCAGGGCAGTTGATTGTCGGTACAGATGCGCTGGGCAATCAGCAGCAGTATCGCTATAACGCTCAAGGCAACCCAATTGTTTACCGTGATGCATTGGGTAATGACACCCAGTTCCAGTATGATCAGCATGGTAACCTAAGCGCTCAAACCCTAGCCAATGGTAGCCAATTCACCTTTGAATACGATGACTACGGCAACCTCACCACTCAAACCGACTGTAGTGGCTATCAAACGCACTACCAATACGATGACAAACAGCGCCTATGTGAAATTACCGATGCCGAAGGTAACATCACCCGTTACCGCTATAACAACCCCGCGCCCCACTTAGAGCATCTGCTTAGCCAAGTGCAGTATCCTGATGGCAGTCGCATACAAATGGACTATGACCAGCTTGGACGCCTAACGAGCTACACTGATGCACTAGGTCAACAAGTCAGGTATCAGTACGATAGTGAAGGCAACCCAAGCCAACGCACAGAACAGCAGGAAAAATCTGGAGTAGACGCCGCGAATACCGTAAAACGCTTCAACGCCAAAGGCAACAGCATCGCCTACCGCTATGACGAGCTTGGACGTCTGACCACACTCATCAACGAAAACGCAGAGGAGTGGACATTTGCGTATGATGCCAATGACAACCTAATTCATGAGACCCGCTTTGACACTCATCAAAGCCGCTACGTATACAATGAAGTTGGACAACTTACCCAGCAAATAGACAACCCGCAACTGCCCAGACACAAACAGCATCATATCATGATGGACTATGACCTTATCGGACAACTCACCGCCCGCCACAGCAGCCACTATCCTGAAATCATCGGTCAAGAGTCGAGCAAACCTGTGCGTCCGCAGTACCACCGAGTGCGCTATGACTACGACGAGATCGGACAACTGACCAGCGCCGTCAACCCCAATAGCCGTACAACCCTTACCTATGATGCAGGCGGCAGACTGATAACAGAAACCCTTATCAGTCATTTAACTCAAGACGGAGCATACCAAGCACGCGAGCACACCCTCACTCATGACTATGACGCGCTTGGCAACCGCACCAACACCACCTTACCCGATGGCAAAGTCATCAACCAGATCTACTATGGCTCAGGACACCTGTATAACCAAAGCCTATACGATCCTAGCACTGATGAGCATATCGAGTTGCGTCATAGCGAGCGCAACAAGCTGCATCTTGAGATCAGCCGCGAGCAAGGCGCACTCAGCAGCCGCTACCATTATGACCCGATGGGACGCTTGACCACGCAGCAAAGCAACAGAGATCAGCACCTCACCATACAGCGTGACTATCACTATGACGCCCTAGGACAACTGACACACCTAAGCGGCCATAGCGTCATCAATCAAGGCAATAAAAACACCCAACCAAACCTAAACAATCAAACCAGCTTTAAACGCAACCATCAATACCAGTATGACGCACAAGGTCGCTTAACTGAGCATAAGCTCACCGACTATCAAAACCATACGGGCATCACCGAAGTGTTTGCCTTTGACCCTGCCAGTAATCGCGTGCCTGTAAAAGTCACAGATAAAACAACACAAACCGATACGCCTAAGAGTGAACAAGGCCGTCCGCGTGAGCTGATCCAGAACAACCAGCGCATCAGATACACCTATGACTCTCATGGTCGCGTACTCTATAAAACCACAGAGGCGGCTAATAATCCTGATACTGCCCCGCGTACTGCACTACAACTGCAATACAATGCCAACAACGAGCTTGAGAAAAGCCTGCGGACTCAGTATCAAGACAACAACATTGTTAAAACCCTTACCGAGTATCACTACGACGCCTTTGGACGGCGTATTGCCAAGCACAGTGAGACTCGCAATTTCATTCAGAGTAAAGACCAGCTCACACAAAGCCGTCAGACCCAATATCAGCACACCCATATGCTATGGGACAGTGACCTACCTATTCAAGAATATAGCGACACCCATGTCTATACGACTATCTATGATCAAGGCAGCTTTAAGCCTGTAGCGAGACTAGCTTGGCTACGCGATGAGTTATTAAAAGCCGCCAATGATGAGATTAAAAACGCTAAGCGTGAATTTTGGGAAGATGCGCCTGAGTTGATTCCAAACATGCAGGTGTTTTATTATCATAATGACCAATTAGGCACGCCGAATGAGCTGACCAATGAGAAGGGTGAGGTGGTTTGGTTGGCTGACTATCAGGCGTGGGGCAATACTGCAAAAGTGGTTTGGAATGAGCAGTTGATTGGTCAGATCCAAGTCAGTCAAAATGAGCTACAGCCTATCCGTTTTCAAGGTCAACACTTTGATGCAGAGACAGGCTTACACTATAACCGCTTCCGCTACTATGATCCTGATGTGGGGATGTTTACTACAAGAGATCCGATAGGGCTGATGGGTGGTGGCAATGTGTTCCAGTATGCGCTGAATCCTACGGGGTGGGTTGATCCGTTGGGACTAGTTACCAGAGAAGCCGCCATTAAAAGTTTAGCAAATGATTCAACGGTACAGCCTAAGATTCCAGCTAGAGCAAGACATGGTCGGAACCCAAGCAGACCAGAGGAGTATTCTGCGCAACAAATAAATGAGCGATGGTCTGATATGTACCAAAAAGATATAGCAAGACACATCAGAGCTGGCAGAATGCCG
The DNA here is from genome assembly GCF_904846595.1 of Psychrobacter sp. HII-4. Taxonomy (NCBI): domain Bacteria; kingdom Pseudomonadati; phylum Pseudomonadota; class Gammaproteobacteria; order Moraxellales; family Moraxellaceae; genus Psychrobacter; species Psychrobacter sp. HII-4. The sequence continues at coordinate 4,941 of NZ_CAJHBJ010000064.1, forward strand.
TCTTGTCCTTCATCGGCTCCTAATGTTTGTACAAGCTGTAATATTGGCTCAGGTGGATGGAAGAAGTATGGTGGCAATCCTAATGCGTTTCATTGTGGGTTTGATGGTTATCTAGAAAATAGAGTTCCTAATAAACGTAACCCTGCTCCAGCTAATGAATGTTTCTATGATAATAGTGGAAGTTTAGTTACTGAAAGCCATGAGTATGGTGGTTGTAGGGGAACACCAGATTACTTTCCTTTCTTTGGAACAGGTACTGATGCGGATAATGCTCGAAGAAATCCACATGCGACAATAGATGCAGGCGGAACTTTAGGTCCTAGCAAATCTCATACCAATTTAGCCGTTGAGTCTCTTGCAGAGTCAGCGAGATATCACAATATGATTTTCACGAAGATAGTTTCTACTCCACCAATTAGATAGTATGTCTTATAAGTTTTTAATAAACCTCTTGCATAAGTTATCGCTATTCCGTTGGTGGAAGTTAACGAATTGGTGTTTTTACAAGAGATCTAATATGCAAAAATTATTTATTTAAATAATAAGGTGGGTGTCTATGGATAAAGAAAAATTTATTGATTTAAAGGTATTTAGAATATTGGTATCATTCTTATTAGGATCTATAATATCTCTGATTATTCATATATCTAATACATATGTGGCTGAAAGTAGAATTAATTATGATACTAAATTGAATTTTACTTTTATATATAAAGTTACAGAGACTTTTTATAG
>NZ_CAJHBJ010000065.1:0-5591 GCF_904846595.1 Psychrobacter sp. HII-4
TCATCAAAGCTTTTCATGCTGCTAGCCATTTGCTGGGCAAGTTTTTTAAGGTCGGTTTGCTTAGTCATTGCTTATTCTCCGGTTAGTGGATTATAAGCAGTTACACAAAGTTTGGGAAACTCTCAATAAACGTAGAGGCCTGCCTAAATATCAAAATAATCTCAGATATATAGCATCCCCATGAGATGAGCATCGATGTCATCGTTGCCTCATCAATTGAACCCTAAACGTCTAATCAAGGTCTGCTTTATAGCAGGCCTTTTTTATGCGCCACTCTCAAGGAGATCCTATGAAACCTATTTGCCCTTACTGTCACTCATCCGATGTAATCAGTCAATCTAATCCCGTCTCATCAATATTCGAGCAGTTGTGCTCTCAAGCAACGCTGACAAGCCTTGGCGTGAGCATTTGTAAATATTATAAAGTCAATCCTGCCATTGGTGTGATCACAGCCACCGCGATTGCCTCTGCTGTTAGCGTAGCAACGCGCCGCGCACAAACGCCGCTGATCACAACTCCTCAGCAAAACTACCTTTGTCAACGCTGTTTTAAGCCCTTCACGCTATAACCTTATGCATCAGTAATCATTTCATTAAAACTTATCAAGGAGCAGTACTCATGGCACATTTAATCGAATCAATGGCATACGTCGGTGATACCCCCTGGCATGGACTAGGACAAGAGTTGTCCCCTAAGCAGCCTATAGAAGTCTGGGCTCGTGAGGCAGGAATGGACTGGCGTATTGAATCATCGGACGTCAGCTACATGGCAAACAATGATAAAGGTCAAAACCTGATCATGCCTTTTGACAATAACAAGGTACTGTATCGCTCTGATAATTTAGAACCCTTATCAGTAGTCAGTCAGCGCTATCAAGAAGTACAACCGAGTGAAATTCTAGAGTTTTATCGGGATCTAACGGAACAAGCAGACTTTGAGCTAGAAACAGCAGGGGTGTTAAAAGGTGGTCGTAAGTTCTGGGCACTCGCTCGAACTGGTCAATCAGCAACGCTTCGCGGCGGTGATGTCAGTCATGGCTATTTGTTACTAGCAACCGCTTGTGATGGGACGTTAGCCACCACAGCACAGTTCACCAATATCCGTGTGGTATGTAATAACACCTTAGCAATCAGTCTGGCTGATGGTAGCGGTGGTGTGGTGAAAGTTCCGCATAGCACGACCTTTGATGCGGATAAGGTAAAACGGCAACTAGGTGTATCTGTCAGCCAGTGGGATGACTTTAACTATGAGATGAAACAGCTTACCAATAGACGAGTGACGCAAGCAGAAGCGGCTAATTACTTAAATCGCGTGTTTAACGATGTCAAAGACGATGGTCTTATTCTGTTTAATACCGCTAAGAAAGAGAAAGAAGCAGTTCCGAATGCTCGCGCTATGAATCAGGTGATGACGATGTTTAACGGTCAGGGTCGCGGTGCGGACTTAGCATCTGCCAAAGATACCGCTTATGGCCTGCTGTCTGCGATGACAGAGTTTGTGGATCATGAACGCCGTGCCATGTCGCAAGATCATCGCTTAGACTCAGCTTGGTTTGGTGCTGGCGCTAAACTCAAAGATAAAAGCCTCGATGAAGCGCTGCGCTTAATTGCCTAATCTCTTAATGACTTTGTTTACTCAATGAATCAACCACGCCTTTGAGCGTGGTTTTTTTATGCCGTTTATTTAACCAATAATAAATCTAACGAAGGAGTTCATTATGAACATGATCGCATTAAACAATACAACTACCACTCAGCCAAGACTTAAGCGTGCCACCGTTAAGGGTAAAGCATCACGAACTACTAAGCCTAAAACCAAGGGCAAACCAGCAGAGCTAGCGCTAAAGCAAAATGAAGCGGTCGGTAAACCTACTCAAGCAAAGATATCAACCACCCCTAAGCGTTTGGTCAACACCAAAAACTTAAGCCATGACAAATGGCTTGAAGTTCGCAAGCAAGGCATTGGCAGCTCTGATGCCGCTGCCGCTTGCGGTATTCACCCCTTTCTATCCATGCTTGAATTATGGATGATCAAGACGGGTCGCATGGAATCAAGCATCGATGAGAGCATCGAGGGCTACTCACCACTGTACTGGGGTAACACCTTAGAACCAATGGTGGCTAAATATTATCAAAAGCACACTGGCAATAAGGTGCGCCGTGTTAATGCTGTCTTACAGCACCCTGATCCTGACAACCACTTTATGTTAGCCAATTTAGACTACTCGGTGGTTGGCAGTGATGAAGTACAAATACTTGAGTGCAAAACCACAGGGGAGCATGGAGCCAAGCTTTGGAAGCATGGCGTGCCGTTATATGTGACGTGCCAAGTACAGCATCAGCTAGCGGTCACAGGCAAAACGGCGGCGCACATCTGCGTGCTGCTTTGTGGTCATGAGGCGAAGATTTATAAAGTTGAGCGTGATGAGCGTTTGATTGAGTCCATCATGGAGCATGAAAGGTTATTCTGGCAATACGTGAAAACCGACACGCCACCAATCCCTGATCATAGTGAATCCGCAGCTCGAGCACTAAAACAGCTTTATCCCAAACCTGAGCCTAACAGCAAAATTGACTTTAAAGATGATACTGGCGCTAACAAGCTATTTGAGCAATTGCTGAGCTACCGTGATTACATGCAAGAGTTAGAGCAGCGTCATGATCAGGTAAAGCATCAGCTACAAAGCCTGATCAAAGACCATGAGGTGGCGGTTTTCGATAAAGGGGCTATCTCGTGGAAACGATCCAAGGACAGCGTAAGCTTAGATACCAAGGCGGTGATCAAAGCCCATCCTGAGTTTATGGAGAAGTTTAGTAAAACCCGTCAGGGTAGTCGTCGTTTTGTTGTCTTAAACGATTAACCTGCTATCTATTCTAATCAACACACACAAACCAAATCTAGCGTATAACAGCCCATCTATCAAAGGTGGGCTTTTTTATGGCTAACTAAAACATATAAGGAATATCACCATGATTAAAGGTCTCACCATAACCCCGCCAGTATTAGGTCGTATCAGCATTGGACGTGTTGTTCAAAAAGACGGCAAGCGTCTGCCTGCCAAAGACGATCAATTCACTATCACCAGCCAAGTGCAAAATAAAGACGGATGGATCAATCATCCACTCGATGCAAGGCTGCGCGAAAAGAATGACGGTAAACTCAGACAGATTCCCGTACGCATGTTGTTTAATGACCCTGAACTGAATTTGCGAGCAGAATACACGCTATTCGATAGACAAACGGGCAGACCGCTATGTGTGGGTGACGGTGAGCAATGTCAGCGCCGAACCAATAATGGCGTGGAAACACTACCATGCCCATCACCTGATCGCTGTCCACTAGCGCAAGGGGGTGCTTGTAAGCCTTATGGCAGGCTCTACGTTAATCTTAGTGAAGACGATGAACTAGGCACCTTTATCTTTCGCACTACTGGCTTTAATAGTATTAGAACACTTGCCGCACGCCTCAGCTACTTTGCTGCGGTATCAGGCAATAAGCTGTCGTGTCTACCACTGCAATTAACGCTTCGTGGTAAAAGCACGACACAAAGCTATCGCACGCCGATTTACTTTGTTGATTTAACATTGCGTGATGGGGTGACGCTTAAAGATGCAGTACAACAGGCTGGAGCGATTGATCGTGAGCTTAGCGAACATGGCTTTGATCAAGCGGCATTAGAGGAAGCAGCAAAGCAAGGCTATGTTAATTCATGTTTTGAAATCGATAGCGATGGTCTACTTGATGTGGTCGAAGAATTTTATCCCATGCAGACAGATGACGTAAGCAATAGACAACAAAGAAATGATCAGAATGGGCTAGCCGCTCATAACGTAAGTAGCATTGAGCATGGCTTACGAAAAAGCGTGACAGCAGTGAGCTAAAACCAACAGGCTAGAGATGTGACATAAAAAGGAGCTGACTATTTAGCTCCTTTTTTTATTTCTTCAAAAAAGACTAGAGGACGGACCGTATAGGATGCCGTAAAAAAATATAGGACTCCCTAACTGTATGAGAGATGACGCTCTCATTAACTTATAAGGAGATAATCATGGAACTATTAAACGCAAACACCCAACCAAACGCATTAACGCCAAGCATGCCACAAATACCGCGTATGCTCCCGCTAAAGCAAGTCGTACATTATACAGGGCTTAGCAGCACTACCATTTACGACATGCTTGATAGAAGATCGAAGCGTTATGACCCTACCTTCCCTATACAAGTTAAGCTATCAAAGGGACGCGTGGCATGGGTTGAAAGTGAAGTTGCTCAGTGGATTGAAAGTAAGATCGCTACTGCTCGAGTTCATTGAGCGGTGATAAAAAATAAGCCGCATGAAGCGGCTTGTTTTTTTGTCCAGTAGCTCATTAATTTATTTTTATCTTTAAATAATATTTCAGGCCAGCCTACTTCAAATGATAAATTATCATTTAATATTATACCCAAACTTCTCTCCACCTTTTTCAATATCCCCATCGTAACTATGGCACACTTGTAAATACAGGTGGGTATTTGGATACATTGCACCTGGCACCCAACTATTATCACCTACACCTAATGGTAAAATAGTACCATTACTATTGGGCTTGCCTGCAAGGTTAGGTTGACTAAGTGAGCAGTTTGCATAGATATCGTAAAAATCATGGTCCCATATTATTTTTTTTGAATCCCACTCTTTATAACCGTTCACCGCTTTCAATTTTATTTGCTTATAATTGGGACGGTCTTTTGTTACTTGAAAGTCCATAATTCGAGTTACTGTACATGGATTATGATAACAGGTAGTCGAGCTGACGCCCTTTTTTAACCATGACTGATCAAAAGTACTGGCAGCATTACTATGTATTGACAGTAATCCGAAAGAAATAACTAAATACAATGGTAAAGTTCTCATATGTTAATCCCTTTGATAAAATCACGGAAGCGGTACTTCATCTTTATCATAGTAATAATCTGATATCTGAAAATCTCTAATCACTTGACCAGGCTTTAGCTTCACGGGCTCAGGAGAGTGATCGTCACAACTCACATCAAGAACCGTTGCACTACAATGACTATATAATGCCCCTACTTTTCTATATAGGCCTTTAGGATCACCGGCTTGGCTTCCTAGCCTTTCTTTCGTCCAAGAAAATAATATATAAGTGTCAGGAGCAGGCAGCTTTATTTTATATTGTGGAGCGCTATTTGGAACATTAACTGAATACGTTTCACCTGTACTTAAGCTTCTTGCATAAACGGTCATTTCTGGTGTGTAGTCTGAAGGATAATAGGGCTTTCCATATATCGTTGCTGTACTATTCGCAGCGGCTATATTTGACAAAGGAACAATCGATAAAAGAAGTAGCGTTGTTAATTTATTGTTCATAGACCTGCCCAGGATAGATTTATATCTACATACATTACATAGGAAGTAAATTAAAGTCCACTACTATAATTCATATAGGTCGTCTAATAAGCTATTTTTACCCCACTCTCAACTTGAAATAAGCAAATCAAACTGAAGAGGCGGGTTACCAAGTTTTTTATTGAGTACAAAGCACAGATTATGCGACAGAATCTTACGAATCAATCGATGAGACAAATGCCAT
>NZ_CAJHBJ010000066.1:0-4799 GCF_904846595.1 Psychrobacter sp. HII-4
TGGACGGTGAGTTCCATCGCCAATTAAAAAAGTCTGTGGAGTCGTGGTCAGTCTAAATCTCAAATGAGAAATAGCGCGTGACAATGAAGCAGAAAGAAAACGTCAAACCTATCTAATAGTCAATATTAGCTAGGTTTGAGTAAGATTTTTGGAACGGTTATCCATCTACTCACTGTTTAATATTTTTACTGGTTCAATATTCGCTGCACTATAAGCAGGATAAATCGTCGATAATAAAACCACGACAAAGGTCGATGATAGAATAAAAAATAAATCTACACCTTCAAGCTTAACCGGTAAAGCCTCAACGAAATAATTATCAAACAAACCTAAATTAAATGTTGTATTTACCCACCAAGAAACGCTTGGGAGACTAAGAGAAAGTAGAACTCCGAATACTGTCCCAATCAATATGCCGCTCATCCCTATAAACATACCTTGTACTATAAAGATACGTGAAACTAACTTAGATGAGACACCAAAAGTCCGTAATATTGCTATGTCAGATCTTTTCTCTACAACACTCATTACTAATGTTGAGATAATATTGAAGGCGGCGACTAAAATAATTAGAAATAACAATAAAGACATTATCGTTTTCTGCATACGAATAGAGCTATACAAGCTACCATGACTTTGGGTCCAATCATTACTTGTAAAAGTAAGCTTCGTAGATAGATCCTGATGTAATGAAACAGTATTAGACACTGCAGCTTGCGCATTCTTAGCTGCTTCCTTGGATAAAAAAACATCTTTTAAACGAAGCCTAATACCGGCAGCACCGTGATCCAAATTAACTATGTCAGAAGCATCATCCATAGCGATGTAACTCATCCACTTGTCTATCTCTTGACTTACATGGAACACTCCAGTTAATGTGTAGCTATGAAAGGTTGGCGTAACACCGGTTGTAGAACGAGAAGGACTAGAAATAATAATTCCTATTTTGTCGCCAATTTTTAAGCCGTATTTTTCTACTACGTATTCACCCAAGATAATATGTTTGCTACCTGCGTCTAAGCTATCAAAGTCACCAGCCACCATGCTTTCTTTAAGGATTGAAACGTTAGCATGAGAGCCTGGTTCTATCCCATTTATGATAGTACTGTTGACTTCTCCTCCTAGAGACAACATACCTCGAGCTTGTACAAAAGGCGCTGTGCCAATAACATTCGGATCGTTCTCTTCTACAATGCTCGCAATGCCAGCCCAGTCCTCTAAAGGCTGCGAGGCATAAATTGAAGCTTGAGGAACCATACCTAAAATCCTCTTAGACAAAGCATCCTCAAAGCCATTAAGTACTGACATTACGACAATTAAAGCAGCTACACCGAGTATCAAGCCAGTCATAGATACTAATGATATAAATGATAAAAATTTATTAGCATTTTTTGAGCGAGTAAACCGCAATCCTATAAAAAGTGGTAAAGGGCGGTACATAATTACTTTCTCTTATTTCTATGAAGTATAAATACTAAAATGCTTTGGTTAGCTCGACTGAAACATCGTTCTTATCGTACTCTTCAAAAGCTGAATTACTGGTAACTTTGCTATAGTCCCAACTAAGTCTTGGAGTCAGCCCTAATATTGAAAACCCTCTGTTCCACGCTGTAATACCAGCAGTATACTCTTTGTTTTCACGCTCGATACCAAAAAAATCCTTGCCTTTGTAGTTGCGCTCCGCATAACCTAAATCAAACTTTGTCGTATATCCTTTTGGCCAAGTTTGCCCCCAACCTACTCTTAGACCTGGGCGATCATAAGCCAAAGAATCATCATCAGAGTCTCTAGTAGAGTAGTCTACACCAAATGTCCAAAACTGTTGACCATTCGGAAAATATACTGCTGTATTGGCTAACAGCCAGTCTTTACCATCATTATAATCATAGCGGTCGATATAGCTCGACTTAGCGTAGCGAGCTAGGCCTTGATAACGAACTTTGGGGCTTAACCACTGATTCAAACTAAGTTTTACACCGGTAGTATCAGCATAGCTTTTTAAATCTCCATCGCCACTTCTTCCTTGCCCATACCAACGCTTGTTATGGAAAGGTACTAACTCTATATCGGTCGTGGCATTTTGATAACCTACTCCCGCACCAACGCCTGCTGTTATATCATTATAATTCTTATTGTCCCAATAATATTTACCATAACTACTGAGATGTAGTGCGGTATACATCTTATTGTCATATAACCATTTTCTATCACCATATAGACCGAAGCTTACCCCTTTACCTGTCTCTCGAGGGGATGTATAAGTAAGAACTGATCCATCATCTCCAAAGATTTGTGTCCCTGGTTTTGGTGAGTTGGTGATATTACTATCATCTAAATACGAGACTGAAGCATTAAAACTCCAACGATCTTGCGCATTAATAGCATCTAGATACCTATTAATAACCTGTATGTCATCTTCCGTAACTGCATCACTACGTAGTTTTTCAAATTCAGACTGGGCAGCATCAAACTGTCGGTTATAAAATAATGCCATCGCTAGTTGAAATCTCAATACTTTGACTTCTGGTAGCTGTGCATTAATCTTACGGTAGATACTGACAGCTTCGTCCAAATTACCCTTTTTTGCTTCAATAATGGCATTGCCCCAATCTATCACTGATGGATCATAGTTTGGCACTTGCTTATAATAAGGCAACAACTCTTCTAAAGAATCGGCATTAGCTTGTTTAAGCAGTCTTCCTAATAAATTCTCAAAGTTGTCAGGATTAGCTTTAAGATAAGCAATAGTTTCTGCTTTACTCATCTGAGGCCCTGCACTATCAGAAGGTAGCTCAGTGGAAAGTTTATCAAACTTTTCTGGACGAGCTTGCTTAATTAACTTATTAATGTCTTCTATCGAATTGTCTTGCGGAGCTAGAGGGGCTTCAGTTGCCTGAGCACCTATAGAAAAATACCCCATTACAAAAACCAGGGCACCGAACATACTAGAGTATCGCAAATATTGCATAACTGCTCCATTCAGTAAATTATCAATCATCAGATACACAAACGACCACACTAAGGTGGTCGTTCGCTTGTTAAGCACTAAGTATCTAACAAATGATTACTCAGTTTGGTTAGCGTTGCCATCTTCTGGTTTTGGATCTGGCGTTACTACAGGAGCCTCAACCTTATTGGCACCGAATACACCGCCCCACTCAGCACTACCATAACCTTTGTTGACTGAGTTTACAGAGCCACCGAACTCTTGAGCTTGATCACCATAGAAGCTACCTTTGAAGGCACCTTTTTTATCTTTTTCATATGATAAGTTAGATTCACCTTTAGCAGTATTACCAAAGATTTGGCCGCTAAAGTCTACTAAGTTATCTTTACGGAAGACAGCTTCACCTTCAGTTGGTTTAACTTCCCATACATTGTAAATGTTACCTTGTACAGTTCTGTCACCCATGTTAACAGTAGCTTGTACGAAGTTACCTTTACCTTCAAGTGGCTTCTCAGTGCCGCCAAATGAGTTACTGTCTGGGTTACCAACATCACCATGATACGAGTTATCGATACCATACATTAATGCATGACCTGCATATTCAACTGTACCGCCTTTAGCTTGCAGCGCATCCATTTGAGCAACAGTTGTCTCGGCAGTACCTTCATAGAAAGTACCGCGATAGAAGTAAGTATCTACAGAATTATTTTTATTGGTTGGATCTTTAGCTACAAGTTCAGACTCATAGTATTTAGTACCGTCTTTCTTAAGGCCTTTTTCGTCTAGCTTATCAATAACTGAGGTTACACGGCCATACTGAATGTGGTTAAGCTTAGTAGTTTCAAATTTAGCATCTTCGAAACTATCAATATTTAGATTTCCTTCAGCATCTTCTTTACCTAAGAAGCGGGCACTGTTTTTCTTTGCCTCATTCGTCAAGTCTAGAGACTTGTTACCGAAGATACGAGTACTTAAGGTAGAGCCTGCAGCTGCAATTGGACCAATACTTGTTACTGCATTTTCTTGGCCAGTTACAGTAAATTGGTTACCATCACCTTTTTCGATACTAACTAAACCGTTTAATTCGAAGTCATCGCTAGTAACGTTAATGCCATTTGCTGCGTTCGTAACTTGTAGTGAAGTAGTCTCGCTTTCTGCTTTGTCAGAAAAACCATCTACAGATTTACCTACATAGCGTAATAGTGATTCTTTTACACCCAAACGTTCTGCAGTCTCACGACCCACTACAATATTATCAAGGTTTTTATTTTGAAGAGTCTTACTATTAAGTACAGTAGCATTACCACTGTTAGCAGTCTCGGGGTTTAACTCGCGGTCAAACTTAGCATTATCACTGCGGACATACTGTTGCCCACCAACTGTTGGGGTATCAGCCTGCGGATCAGTAGCTGCCTCACCAACGTTATCTTCTTCGTCGCCAACTACTGGACCTTCACCACCATCGTTATCGCCGCCAGTATCGCCGCCAGTATCGCCGCCAGTATCGCCGCCAGTATCGCCGCCGTTATCGCCGCCAGTTTCGCCACCGTTATCGCCGCCAGTTTCGCCACCGTTATCGCCGCCAGTTTCGCCACCGTTATCTGGAGTTTCAGTGTCTGGAAGCTGTGGTTGGTAGTTGCTATCATCATCGCTACCACAACCTGCCAAAGCTGTTGCGAAGACAGCACTCAAGGCTAATGCTAAATACTTTTGTTTCATCTTTATTTACCCCACTCTCAACTTCGAAAGTGATTGAAAAAAGAAGAGCACCTCACTAATCTATTGTTTTCGACCAAGAATACAATGGAGTTGTGAGATGCCCATAGACGAATTTATCATCAATATCTATTTA
>NZ_CAJHBJ010000067.1:0-4769 GCF_904846595.1 Psychrobacter sp. HII-4
TGACTTAAGTATCACTTATCCTAACTGAATCAAGGATAACGGTGATATCGATATAATGCTTGATACAAACCACTTGGGTGTTGTATGGTCAAGCCAAACGAGCAATTAGTACAGGTTAGCTACACGCATCACTGCGCTTCCACACCCTGCCTATCAACGTCCTAGTCTTGAACGGCTCTTTAGGGAAATCTAATCTTGAGGTGGGCTTCCCGCTTAGATGCTTTCAGCGGTTATCCCATCCGAACGTAGCTACCGGGCAATGCCATTGGCATGACAACCCGAACACCAGCGGTTCGTCCACTCTGGTCCTCTCGTACTAGGAGCAGATCCTCTCAAATTTCCAACGCCCACGGTAGATAGGGACCGAACTGTCTCACGACGTTCTAAACCCAGCTCGCGTACCTCTTTAAATGGCGAACAGCCATACCCTTAGGACCTGCTTCAGCCCTAGGATGAGATGAGCCGACATCGAGGTGCCAAACACCGCCGTCGATATGAACTCTTGGGCGGTATCAGCCTGTTATCCCCAGAGTACCTTTTATCCGTTGAGCGATGGCCCTTCCATACAGAACCACCGGATCACTAAGACCTACTTTCGTACCTGCTCGACTTGTGGGTCTCGCAGTTAAGCGCGCTTTTGCCTTTATACTCTATGAACGATTTCCGACCGTTCTGAGCGCACCTTCGTACTCCTCCGTTACTCTTTAGGAGGAGACCGCCCCAGTCAAACTACCCACCATACATTGTCCTCGGTATTGTGATACCTGAGTTAGAACCCCAACATGACCAGGGTGGTATTTCAAGGATGGCTCCACCAAGACTGGCGTCTCGGTTTCAAAGCCTCCCACCTATCCTGCACAAGTCAGGTCAAAGTTCAATGTAAAGCTGTAGTAAAGGTTCACGGGGTCTTTCCGTCTAGCCGCGGGTACACAGCATCTTCACTGCGATTTCGATTTCACTGAGTCTCTGCTGGAGACAGCGCTGCCATCATTATGTCATTCGTGCAGGTCGGAACTTACCCGACAAGGAATTTCGCTACCTTAGGACCGTTATAGTTACGGCCGCCGTTTACTGGGGCTTCGATCAAGACCTTCGCATACGCTAAGCCCATCAATTAACCTTCCAGCACCGGGCAGACATCACACCCTATACGTCCACTTTCGTGTTTGCAGAGTGCTGTGTTTTTAATAAACAGTTGCAGCAGCCTGGTATCTGCGACTGCCAATAGCTTACGGAGCAAGTCCTTCACCATCAGCAGCGTACCTTCTCCCGAAGTTACGGTACCATTTTGCCTAGTTCCTTCAGCAGAGTTCTCTCAAGCGCCTTGGTATTCTCTACCTGACCACCTGTGTCGGTTTCGGGTACGATTCGTTTATGACTATCGCTTAGAAGCTTTTCCTGGAAGCATGGTATTTGCCACTTCGTCCTACAAGTAGGACTTGCTATCAGATCTCGGTATAAAATAGCCCGGATTTACCTAAGCTATAAACCTACATCCTTCCACTCAGACAACCATCGCTGAGCTGGCATAACCTTCTCCGTCCCTCCATCGCATCATAAACAAGTATCGGAATATTAACCGATTTCCCATCGACTACGCCTTTCGGCCTCGCCTTAGGGGTCGACTCACCCAGCCCCGATTAACGTTGGACTGGAACCCTTGGTCTTCCGGCGTGCGAGCTTTTCACTCGCATTATCGTTACTCACGTCAGCATTCGCTCTTGTGATACCTCCAGCATGCTTTACAACACACCTTCACAGGCTTACACAACGCTCCCCTACCACTTGAAACAATTTTCAAATCCGCAGCTTCGGCTCCTAGTTTGAGCCCCGTTACATCTTCCGCGCGGGCCGACTCGACTAGTGAGCTATTACGCTTTCTTTAAAGGATGGCTGCTTCTAAGCCAACCTCCTAGCTGTCTATGCCTTCCCACCTCGTTTCCCACTTAACTAGGAATTTGGGGCCTTAGCTGGCGGTCTGGGTTGTTTCCCTCTCCACGATGGACGTTAGCACCCACCGTGTGTCTCCCGGATATCACTCATCGGTATTCGGAGTTTGCATCGGTTTGGTAAGTCGGTATGACCCCCTAGCCGAAACAGTGCTCTACCCCCAATGGTGTTCGTCCGAGGCGCTACCTAAATAGCTTTCGGGGAGAACCAGCTATCACCGAGTTTGATTAGCCTTTCACCCCTATCCACAAGTCATCCCCTGGCTTTTCAACGACAGTGGGTTCGGTCCTCCGGTGCCTGTTACGGCACTTTCAACCTGCTCATGGATAGATCACTCGGTTTCGGGTCTATACCCTGCAACTAGTCGCCCTATTAAGACTCGGTTTCCCTACGGCTCCCCTAAACGGTTAACCTTGCTACAGAATATAAGTCGCTGACCCATTATACAAAAGGTACGCGGTCACCCAACAAGTGGGCTCCCACTGCTTGTACGCACACGGTTTCAGGTTCTATTTCACTCCCCTCACAGGGGTTCTTTTCGCCTTTCCCTCACGGTACTGGTTCACTATCGGTCAGTCAGGAGTATTTAGCCTTGGAGGATGGTCCCCCCATCTTCAAACAGGATTTCTCGTGCCCCGCTCTACTTAATATGTTAACGCTAATGTTTCGAATACAGGACTATCACCTACTATGGTCAGCTTTCCCACGCTGTTCTTCTACATTAGCATTAATCGGCTTCTCCCCGTTCGCTCGCCGCTACTAGGGGAATCTCAATTGATGTCTATTCCTAAGGGTACTGAGATGTTTCACTTCCCCTCGTTCGCTTCTTGTACAAGTACAAGATACTTACCTTATGGTAAGTGGGTTTCCCCATTCAGAAATCTCCGGATCACAGGATATTGCCGCCTCCCCGAAGCTTATCGCAGGCTGTCACGTCTTTCATCGCCTCTGACTGCCAAGGCATCCACCATGTGCGCTTAATTACTTGACCATACAACCCCAAAGGGTCTTTGTCAGCAATTATAACGATATCACCTATGTTTACGCTTGATTCAGTTCTCTTTACTTTGAAGACTAGCCCTTGGGATAACAAACAATGTCGTTAAAAGGCTAGTCTTCAGGTTAGCAATAACACGTGAAATGTTATTGCTAACCCAGACTCATATCTATGTTTTTAAATAGTCTCTATGCTTTCGTCAAGTCATAGATTTCCGTATAAAACAGAAAGAAGCAATCATGTCTTATTCAAGATAAATCACTTGTTTCTATTTAATACCTATTGTATTTATTTGCACTCTAAACTGCCGAGGTTTGTAGTGGTGGAGCCAAACGGAGTCGAACCGTTGACCTCCTGCGTGCAAGGCAGGCGCTCTACCAACTGAGCTATGGCCCCATGTATAATGGTGGGTCTAGGTGGACTTGAACCACCGACCCCCGCGTTATCAACACGGTGCTCTAACCAGCTGAGCTACAGACCCTAGTACGTCCTAAAACGTAAGCTTAAACTAAAGAACAACTTGTTGTGAATTCTTGCTGACCGAATGCTGTCTATAAGGAGGTGATCCAGCCGCAGGTTCCCCTACGGCTACCTTGTTACGACTTCACCCCAGTCATCAACCACACCGTGGTGATCGCCCTCACTAAGTTAGGCTAACCACTTCTGGTGCAATCAACTCCCATGGTGTGACGGGCGGTGTGTACAAGGCCCGGGAACGTATTCACCGCGGCATTCTGATCCGCGATTACTAGCGATTCCTACTTCATGGAGTCGAGTTGCAGACTCCAATCTGGACTACGATAGGCTTTTTGAGATTCGCATCACATCGCTGTGTAGCTACCCTCTGTACCTACCATTGTAGCACGTGTGTAGCCCTGGTCGTAAGGGCCATGATGACTTGACGTCGTCCCCGCCTTCCTCCAGTTTGTCACTGGCAGTATCCTTAGAGTTCCCGGCTTAACCCGCTGGTAACTAAGGACAAGGGTTGCGCTCGTTGCGGGACTTAACCCAACATCTCACGACACGAGCTGACGACAGCCATGCAGCACCTGTATCACAATTCCCGAAGGCACTCTCGTATCTCTACAAGATTCTGTGTATGTCAAGACCAGGTAAGGTTCTTCGCGTTGCATCGAATTAAACCACATGCTCCACCGCTTGTGCGGGCCCCCGTCAATTCATTTGAGTTTTAACCTTGCGGCCGTACTCCCCAGGCGGTCTACTTATTGCGTTAGCTGCGTCACTAAGTCCTCAAGGGACCCAACGACTAGTAGACATCGTTTACGGCGTGGACTACCAGGGTATCTAATCCTGTTTGCTACCCACGCTTTCGAACCTCAGTGTCAGTATGATGCCAGGAAGCTGCCTTCGCCATCGGTATTCCTCCAGATCTCTACGCATTTCACCGCTACACCTGGAATTCTACTTCCCTCTCACCTACTCTAGCTTAACAGTATCAGATGCAGTTCCCAGGTTAAGCCCGGGGATTTCACATCTGACTTATCAAGCCACCTACGCTCGCTTTACGCCCAGTAATTCCGATTAACGCTTGCACCCTCTGTATTACCGCGGCTGCTGGCACAGAGTTAGCCGGTGCTTATTCTGCAGCTAATGTCATCGCTAACGGGTATTAACCGTTAGGTCTTCTTCACTGCTTAAAGTGCTTTACAACCAAAAGGCCTTCTTCACACACGCGGCATGGCTGGATCAGGGTTCCCCCCATTGTCCAATATTCCCCACTGCTGCCTCCCGTAGGAGTCCGGGCCGTGTCTCAGTCCCGGTGTGGCTGATCATCCTCTCAGACCAGCTACAGATCGTCGCC
>NZ_CAJHBJ010000068.1:0-4669 GCF_904846595.1 Psychrobacter sp. HII-4
AATCACTTAGCAATGGCACTACTTTTTCATGAAAAGTAATTCTAGCAACTATGTCATCTGTTCTATTGGGTAAGGAATCTAAGAGATTGTATAGCCGAAGAGAATTTATATACTTCTTATAGTCTTTGGGGTCAGGATATTTTTCTTTAAGTTTCTTTTCAGCGTTCTTGTCATACCGCAAAACTTCCGATAGCCAATGAAACTCTAAAATCCCTGTATCAGTTGAGACATATATAGTTTTTTTCATTAAATCTTTTGTTGCTTGGCGTATATCACGAGCAACATTGATAGGACTTGCCCCCAGCTCGATAAAATCATCACGACTGATATAAAAAGGGGTGTTAGGGTCTAAAGGCTCTTCTTTAGGGATTTGCTTTAAAGCACAATAAATCAAACGCTGTTCATTGACAGATAGGTTGTACGCTGAAGTTACAATATCATTGTGCATTACTACTAAATCGTTAGCCATTTCACATATCCTTTTTTCTATTTATGAGTAATATATACTATTACATATATGAGAGCAATTATTACTCATAGTTCCTCTTCAATTACTCATAGTTCCTCTTCAATTACTCATAGTTCCTCTTCAATTACTCATAGTTCCTCTTCAATTACTCATAGTTAGTTCTTTCTAGCCCTTATAGAGCATGGCTTACAAGGGGGTCTAAAAACCTTTAAAAACCTTTAAAAACCTAAAAAAGAGGGGAAACTTAAAATCTTGTGGATAACTTCAAATTTCACTTACTTTCAAAACTTGTTTTTTTATTTTTTTTAAAAACAAAAGAAAGAAGTAGAGATTTTTTAACCTTAATTCTCATACCAAGCATTAACTAGAAGTTAATATCATCAATAGGGGGTCTATTTGGCTCACTAGAGCTTGAAAGACTGTCTTTAGGTACATTGTTACCTATTTCAGATTTAAAGCCCTCTAAACGGCTAATATCAGCCTTCCTAGTCACATATTTATCAATATCAGCTAAAATTTGCGGTATTCGGTCAGGTTCATTTTTAGCGATAGCCATTAACATACCGCCAAGAACAAACTTTTGACCGTTGAGCTTCTTCTCAATTTGCTTCTGTAGTCGATTGGCTCTGTCTAATGCTTCCTGCTTTTTTTGTTCAAGAGTTTTAATATTGCTCATAATAAACCTTCATTATTTCTAGCTAATTTAAGTAAAAAGTTATAATTACTGATTTTTATTTCTACTCTTTGAAAAGTAAAAAGTACCAACTACGAATAGCCCTAAATTAATCCACATAACTATGCCGTCCCATTTACCGCTGAACAGTGTAGTGTTAATTAAATTAACTAAGGTTATCGCAATTAATATAATATACAGATTAACCAATCCTTTCATTTTATTAGCTCCCAATATGTAATTTTGGTTTTTTCACTTCGACGGCTTTCTGTTGAAGTGCGAACTT
The DNA here is from genome assembly GCF_904846595.1 of Psychrobacter sp. HII-4. NCBI lineage: Bacteria > Pseudomonadati > Pseudomonadota > Gammaproteobacteria > Moraxellales > Moraxellaceae > Psychrobacter > Psychrobacter sp. HII-4. The sequence continues at coordinate 1,429 of NZ_CAJHBJ010000068.1, forward strand.
ACGAAAACTATGATAAAATTTCACTATCGTTACATATATCAAGTTTTCTCATTCCGCAAAGGGGAAACCCCCTTGACCCCCAAAAGCAACGGAGCTGGCAACATGGCTAAGTTTATAAGTGTAGATAATTTCTTATTAAATATAAACCATGTAGTAAGTATCACTTTTTTAGATGAAGCCAAAAGGCTTATATTTGAAAGCGAAGATAGAGCTGATAGCTATGTAAAAGATTTCCTAAGTCGAGAAGATTACGAAGAAGCGTGTAATAAATTACAGTCCACTTTAGACACTATTAATATTTAATTATGGCAATCTACCACCTATCGACTAAGCCAGTATCACGCAGTAGCGGAAGAACCGCCACTGCGTCTATTGCTTATCGTGCTGGTATCGCAATCAAAGATGAACGCACAGGCAAAGAACACGACTACACCAAAAGAAGCGGTGTGGCATACACCCAACTTCACACCCCAAATGGTTTAAAGATTAAGCGCAACGAACTTTGGAACTTAGCAGAAACCACCGAAACGAGAAAGAACAGCAGAACAGCAAGAGAGATAGTAGTTAATCTACCCCATGAATTATCAGGGCGTTTGCGGATGATGCTTGTTAATGACTTCGCTAAGGACTTAGCCAATCAATACGGTGTTGCCGTTGATGTGGCAATACATACGCCTGATGCACAGGGCGACAACCGCAACCATCACGCCCATATCATGTTGACCACACGCAAGCTGGAACGCTTGGAGAGTGGCAGAGTCGCTTTAACGGACAAATCACAGCTAGAAATGAGCAATACCCAGCTTAAAGAGCGTGGCTTACCTAGTGCTAGGGAAGAACTAAAGGCAATCCGTGAGCAGTGGGCTAATATCACCAATAAGCACCTCAAAGAAGCCAAAATTGATGCTCGAATTGACCATAGAAGCCACAAAGACAGAGGGTTAGAGCAACTACCCACCAAAAAACTAGGTTGGGAAGCGTCAGCCCTAGAGCGCAAAGGCATTAAGACAGCGACAGGCGACTATAACCGCAAGGTTGAAGAATATAACCATGCGATGCAGCAGCTAGCGATTATTGAAAAGAGCCTGAACGCCGTCACAGAGCAGAGAGAACAGAGTAATGACAGAGTTAGAGAAAGAATTGAAAGAGCAGTTAAACTTATTGAGAGCGCAACAAACAACACAGAGTGGGCAGCTAAAAGAGCTAGACAAGTCAACGAGAGAGTTAATGACAGTCAACAAGAAATTGAGGGAGCAGAACGAGAGATTAACGCTTCAGCTAGCGCAATCGACCAAGCGGATAGAAGAATTGCTGAACATCAACAAACCAAACTAAAAGCAGAACGAGAAGCCCAGCGTCAGCAGCAAGCTAAAGAGCTATTGCTTCAGAACTCACAAGAGCTACACGCCCAAGCCGTGAAGGGTGAGAAGGCTGTAAACGCTTATGAAACAAGGCTTGCAAACATCGAAAAACAGTTTGAACAACTAAGCCTTAAACCCCTGAAAAAAGAGTTAGCCGAGCTTCAGCAAGCCTACGACACCGCAAAAAAACCTTTTACTACGAGAGAAAAAACGTGGGTACACCAGCGGTCAGAAAAACGGACGGTATTGCGAAGCCTAGAACGCCAAATAAGCGTTAAAGAGTCTCAAAATAGAGGAAAATACAAGCAACACGCTAAAGATTGGATAGCCAAGAACGAACCGCAGAAAGTGCAAGAAGCGTGGCAAGGTCAGCAAGCTATCAAAGAATACAAAGAGCAGCAGCAGAAGCAGCAAGAGCCAAAGGTTGAACAGATAGAAGTGCGTACCAGTAAGAATAAAAATAAGGACAGGGGCATGGATAGATAGAAGCGCCTTCCATGTACTATTGGCTTACGTTAGATGTACTCACATAAGCGGAAAGTAATAATAAAGAGAGATACTATGAGCGATAATGAAGAACAAAACGACTTAGTGCAAGATTGGATAGACAGGTCAGCACTTAACGCTATTCAAATGAGCGAGAGCGAGGACTTTAGGCAGCTGGTATCATCAAGAGCAACCAACTGGGGCAAGGACATACAAGCCAAAGTAGAAGAACGGATACGGATAGCAGAGAAAGAAAAACGTGAACGAGCGTCAAGTTTAGAAATTGATTGGTAAGAGGTGCAAGTAAGACAACTAATACTCGACACCTTAACTTTTTTAATCTTTCGGTGTTTCAGCGCATACTTTTTCATTAGGTTTCCTATGGCTACCAAGCAAAGAATTCTCATCAATAGACCAAAAACTGAGCCATTCGGTAAGTTTTTTATCTAAGAAAGCTTGGCTTTCTTTTGGTATTAGTCCGTAGCCTTCATATCTAATCTCACCTTGATTGCAGAAATAATCATCTAAATGCTTCAGATAACTTCCTATATCTTGAGAAGTAAGCTTCCTACTATCAATCGCTTGTAATGCGTGAATGACAGCCTCCTGCATTAAATTAGGATAACAACTACATAGCGTGTCTAACGACACCTCAATATTTTTAACACCCTTACTCATAATGTCCTCTCTAGTAATTCTTGAACCATATTAAACGTACATACAGTTTTAGGGTCTTTAAGCAAAGGCTTCCAATCTTCAAAAACTGCTGGGTACTGTCTGCGCTCTTTGGGTGATACCTTACTGCTATTGGCATCTACAAACTCTTTGATATTGCAACCTATCTTTGTTATTTGTTTATCTGATAAGCCTTTAGTGCGCCAAGAAGGTGTTTTGTTGCCCTCATTATCTGTTGTTCCATTTATCCAGTCGATAGTATGGGGGTCTCTATTTTCTTTTGGCTCTTCTTTTGTCTTAAAATTTAGCTCTAGATGCGTATACTTACGCCCTTTTTTAACAAGTTTATATTTCACACTGTAGGGGCTTTTCTCATTAATTTCATCAACTGCGGTATCAATAACCCAGCGCTTCAAGTCTGCGGTCAGTGGGTACTTATCCATTAGCATTAGCATAAAACGTAAGTCATCTAAGCTAATTTTCACGTAACTAGTGGATTTATACCGCATCATAAGCTGATAAATTCGATAACTATAGATACTACTAAAATCAGCTATATCTTTTATTAAAAATTGAGTAAAACTAGCTTTCAAATCACTTAGCAATGGCACTACTTTTTCATGAAAAGTAATTCTAGCAACTATGTCATCTGTTCTATTGGGTAAGGAATCTAAGAGATTGTATAGCCGAAGAGAATTTATATACTTCTTATAGTCTTT
>NZ_CAJHBJ010000069.1:0-4420 GCF_904846595.1 Psychrobacter sp. HII-4
GCGGCTGTTCTAGCCGTCACTTCAGCTGTGAAAAACTCTAACAGCCTTCGCTGTACTTTTTTACTTAGTTTACAACGGGTTATCTTCATAAAAGTAGTCTAGCATAGTGCTTATCTACTACAGCCCCAAAAATATTATCTCCCAGTACTAAACATACATTACTATCGCCGATAAAATCTTCACCAATAATAAATGCTTGTGCTAACCCATCTGGGCTCGGCTGCACTGCGTATGTAATTTCAATGCCTAGTTGGCTACCGTCTCCTAACAAGCGCTTAAACCCATCGATATCTTCGGGTGTACTGATAACCAGTATCTCTCGAATGCTTGCTAGCATTAAGACAGATAGTGGATAATATATCATCGGTTTATCATAGATTGGCAAAAGTTGTTTGGAAACACCCTTAGTGATTGGATAAAGTCGAGTGCCTGAGCCACCTGCTAAGATAATTCCTTTGGTCATCATGATATTTGTACTCCTAGCCGTTCACGTTGATAGCTACCATCTTGAACACGGCGACACCAATCTAAATTGTTTAAATACCATTCAACTGTTTTACGAATACCACTCTCAAAGCTTTCTTCTGGAGTCCAACCCAAATCATTCTTAATTTTGGAAGCATCAATAGCATAACGTAAATCATGCCCAGGACGATCTTCAACAAAAGTAATTAATTCTTCATAAGGTTGATTGTTTGATTGAGGCTTTAACACATCTAAGATGTGGCAGATTGTCTTTACGACCTCAATATTCTGCTTTTCATTGTGACCACCAATATTATAAGTTTCGCCGATAGTGCCTTCCATCACAACTTTATAAAGTGCTTTTGCATGATCTTCAACATAAAGCCAGTCACGTATTTGGTTGCCTTTCCCATAGATAGGGAGTGCTTTTCCATCTAATGCGTTTAGGATGACTAGCGGTATCAGTTTTTCTGGAAAGTGGTAAGGACCATAGTTGTTAGAGCAGTTAGTGATAACAATAGGCAGACCATAGGTTCGATACCAAGCACGAACTAAGTGGTCTGAACTGGCTTTTGAAGCAGAGTAGGGAGAGCTTGGAGCATAAGGGGTAGATTCAGTAAATAAATCAGTAGTACCTTCTAAGTCCCCATACACTTCGTCAGTAGATATGTGATGAAATTTAAATTGAGATTTCTTGTGCTGACTCAAGCTTTGCCAGTACTTTCGACTAGCCTCTAGAAGTGTATAAGTACCAACGATATTAGTGTTTATAAATTCAGCAGGGCCATCAATTGAGCGATCAACATGTGACTCAGCAGCAAGATGCATGATTAGATCAGGCTGGAATTCACTAAAGGACTGCTCGATAGCTGCCGCATCACATATATCTATTTTTTGAAAAGCATAGTTGGGATTGCTTTCAACTTCGACCAGTGATTCTAAGTTTCCAGCATAGGTTAATTTATCAATATTTAAAATCTGATGGTCAGTATTCTTGATTAAGTAGCGTATAAGAGCAGATCCGATAAAACCTGCTCCACCTGTAATTAGAATATGCATATAATATCTTTTAAAATTTAATTGGTATGAGATTACGCAATCATTTGCTGTGCAAAGATTGGTGCAAATTGATTAATAAACTCTCTTATTAACAATCTAATTCATCACGGAATATAGGGCTATACCAATGGTAGTGAGAAGAACGACACCCGCTATTCTATTACGACGACGAATTTTCTGACGTCTTAATTTAGTTTGTCCGCGGCTGGCTTGATACTGCTCGATATATATCTCACCCTCATAGTCTTTATCAAAGATTTTGATGTAGCCTGCAGGTAAAGGCTCAACTGAAATTTTATTTTCAAATTTAATCATCGCTTCATCAAGGCTGTCTTGATCAACCTGAGTTTCTTTGCCATCTACTTGCTCAGCGATCCATTGCTTTACTAACGCTTTGGTTGGCTCAGTGTTTCTAAAAAACATGGTGCTAGCTAGGTAGTCGTGCGACATACCTGGCATACCTTTGGTTTTATAAAATGCAACATCTGCAGTTATGTCATTAAAGTAGTCAATCGGTTTTTTAACAATAGCATCTGCATCTAAATACAAGATATCCTTGTTTGGAAACTTGGCTAAACACTCCAGTACAAAATGTGGTTTAAGACGCGTGTTAGCTTCCCAATAGCCCGCATCCTCAACTTCACTAAAGTAGTAGCTAATATTAAACTCATCTAGAGAGGACTTTAAACGCATAGCATGTTCTTGATAGCTTGCAGTATAAAAGCAGCAGACAATGAAGCTTTGATTATCGCTAACATTAGTAATAGAGTCGGTTTGAACTAATTCGCTCATAAAATTCTCGATAAGTTAAAAATAAATTGAATGTTTATTTAATAAACTATTAGATGAATAAAGGGGCAGAGTTTCTCTATTTGGTTTTTTATACCCACCATTGTGATTTTTCATCTTTATGTAAACTTTTTACTAAAGAAAAGGCGGTGTCTAAGGCCTGAATTTTATCAAATACAAATAATAAAATTTTTGCTGCTAACGGGTCTAACTTTTTAAAACCCTCATAACGTTCTCGCATATTTCTAAGCGTATCGTCTGTACCTATACGGAAGTAGGTTAATCCATTATATAAGGTCAAATGCTCGGCATATAGAGCATTTGTATTTTCCTCATGGGTGGTCTTTATGTCTTTCAATCCGCACAAGTATGTTTGCGTTTCATATACTTTAAGTGTATTTACTAGTGTAGCCACATTGAGCAAAATCGCAGAGCGTAGAGGATCCGTTGAATGGTCGACAAAAGTATCGCATGCAGATACTATCCAGCGTAAAGATAGACTGTTCAATAAAAAATCAGACTCAGCCTCCCATAACCTTTCAAACTCTTTAAAAGTTTCTTGCAGTTTGTATCCACGGCGTAAAAGAATAATTAATGTGGCATGATAAAAACAGATTTCTGGCTGATTAATAAACTCTGCCTTGACCTTATTAAGATGATCAGATAGATTTTTTAAACGCGGTTTGTGAGCATCTTCTACCAATTCAACTTCGTTTTCTGTTAGGATTTTGGCTTTCATATCTGCATAGGATTTATTAGAGTAACTCGATAGAGCTTCGCTGGCACCCAACTTTTTTTCACTAGCAAATAGTAGAACTGCTTTCCTTTTCCATCCAGATAACTCTTTCATTGAGTCATCACTCCTCTTGTTTATTTCAAAGTTCTATATATTTCTAAATAAACCCTTAGATACAGGCGATTTATTAGTCACTTTAACCCCATGCTGATCATACACTATACCCATTAAGTCAAATGAGGGTACGATACGATCGGTGATGGCCTTATCAAGTTTACAAGGGGCAGCATCATCTTTACTTTCATAAAATCTAGGTTGGCTACTATTAATTAAATCGATGCCGTATAAGCTTATTTTTTTAGCGCCTAAAGTATAAGCTAATTGTGCAGCGACAAAAGCAACGGTTCCAGCTTCAACAAAGCCATTTTCTATATCTAATGAAACACCAATAGGTTTAGGAGAGTTTGTAGAATCGATTACAAAGTCTTGATGGTCTTTAAACTTATCCAAAGAAAGTTTTTTCTTAGCTACTTTATTCAGTATAGGCAGAGACTTTAAAAGGCTAAGCTTATCATCAGTTAGTGGTCTATCTACTGGATAAATAAGAGTGATAGAATCCTGATACTTTTGTATAAGATTAGGTAGGGCAGTTGCTATGGTGTCTATAACGGGCTTAGTAATATATAACGGCTGACCGGTATAAAACTGCTCTAGAATTTCAGCATTGTGTTTGATAAACCTTTCATCACTGATAACATAGGCCGCGATATTTGCAAAGTCGTGTTTATCTATTAGTGATAGGCTACCGTTAACAAAAATAGAAGGATTTTCCAGTAAGTCATCCGTAAATGACAATTGGTCAATGGAGGGACCTGATGCAAAAATATTTACTGATTTATTAATATGGTTTGCATTTTTTTTGTTAAAAAAGGGAACAGAATAAGTTTTTCCCTGTACTTTAATTTGATAGTTGCTAATACCTTTGCTATTCATTCAGACCACCATACATTACGCTATTTTAAGGGGAGTTTTTTGCTCTTTTTGCATGTAAGAAAAAGGTTTTAGGTTGACAAAGCTATTTATCTATCTTTCTTTCCTTTTTTTATGAATAATAATACTTTTAATAACATTAGACCTCTTGCAAAAGTCATAGGTTTAGCTCGAAATTAATGATACCAGCAAACAGCTTCATTCTAAGATCATAGCGCTGACGACGGTTACGATATTTATGAGCCACGATTTTAAACAACTTGATTAAGCCTATTTTGTGCTCAACCACAATACGGAACTTTGCCAGATAGTGATTGGCCTGTTTGCATATCTCCAGTAACTGACCACCACGTGGCTTTTTAAAAGGGGTGAAGGTTTGCT
>NZ_CAJHBJ010000070.1:0-4361 GCF_904846595.1 Psychrobacter sp. HII-4
AGATGTTTAAAACTTAGCTCATTGACGTAATTCCAGACAAAATTAACTGCACCAGCCAAGATATTGAGCTGAGTGGCGTGTTTGTCTTTGATGCGTAGTTTGAGCGTTTTCATGGATTAATTATGATCTCAATGGGTTTGGGTATCAAGGGGTTCGCCATACTGGGCGACAATGGCTGACGCCTGATATCCACGCCCTAGAAGGACGTGGTTTTATGGCGCTGGATGAAAAAAATATGCCATGATCACGTGGATTCATCGTATCGATAAAATCTTATTTTAATAGCAATGTGCCGTCCTGCAAGCGCATCAATGACAAACCACAAGGCCGCCCAACACGACAATTTATGCTAGGCGCTCTAAGATGGCTTTGTCAAACCAAGGCAGATCGGTTTTATCCGCTTCTAGTCGGGCGATAATCTCTAGAGCGTGAGGCGCTGGCAATAGCTGATACTCAGCGCTGGCAGCGATGGGTAGTATCCGCTCGTTTGCCGCCGTTTGTGAGTCAGCATCCTCTAAAACAGAGGCAAGCGTTTGTTTATCGTTTTTGTAGAGCACATCGACGCGGCCGAAAAACTGCCAGTCTTTTAAGGCGGTGCTCAGCGCATCCACCGCTTCTTTGGTATAGATTTGCTCGGTGTCTTTGCCCGTATTAGTCCAGTGCAGGCGCACTGCTAACTGCAGCGCCTCGCTAAACACCACCAGTGAGCCGATGACCTTGATATGCCAAGGACTGGTGATGAGCGCGGCCTCAATCCCGATGAGCTGCGCGGCCTCACTGGCACTCATCGGCCTATTAAACTGAGCCAGTAGGGCAGGCGTGAGCGGGTTGGCTTGCTTGACGGCATCGTCTAAGCTGTCGTAATGATATAAAAAAGGCAGCGGCAACTCCTGCGTCACTGTTTTTTTGCTGACTTTGCAGTTGTGTATTTGCCAATGAATGCTGCTATCGGTCAGCGCCTCGGCCAAAATCACGCTATTAGGCGGCAGGCTCTGCGCTGGATGCTCAGTACGCGTTTCTGCAGCAGAGCTGGCGGCTAAATGGTCGTTTAGGTTGTCGTTTGATAAAGGCGTCGGCAAGGTGGGCGAATCCATAAATATAGCATCATTAAAGTAGAGGGTTAATATAACATTTAAAGTCTATGAGTCGCCAATAAATTGCTGAGCGAGTCGGCGCATGCAGTCGGTATGGGGGCTTTGATTGACAAGTCAGCAAGCGGCTTGTACTCAGGCGATATTTCGTCCACTATATAACACTTGTTGTGAGCAAAGCTTCCAAAACATTCACTCACCACACTGGCCAATGAATAAAGGAATAACAATGAATCAAAACAATCACGTTCAGTATGACGACAATAACATCTTTGCAAAAATGCTAAAGGGTGAGATTCCATATCATAAGGTTTTTGAAGACGATAAAACCCTTGCCTTTATGGATATCATGCCACAAGCAAAAGGCCACGTACTGGTCATTCCCAAACAAAAAGCAATCGATTTGGCTGATTTGGAGCCAGAATATGCGGCAGCGGTACTGATGACTGCCAAAAAAGTCATGCAAGCGCAGCGTCAGGTGTTTGAGCGCGAAGGTATCATCCAAATGCAGCTAAATGGTTCGCAAGCTGGGCAGACGGTGTTTCATTATCATGTCCATCTGATTCCATCAAGTATTCATGAGCTAGGCCGTCATGCCGTCACCCAAGCGGATCAGGGTGAGTTGGCAAATCTGGCGCAACAGCTTGCCGCAGTTATTGCAGGATAGTATGGCAATTTCAGACAAACAGATATATTTTATATATTAAAGGCGGCTAACAAGCTGCCTTTTTTGTTGCTTGGTAATAGTCATGTAACAACCGTTAAAGTAGTGTTACAAGGACAGAGATTGTCTGGGGTTTTTCAAAAGAGTGTGATAAATATCGTAATGGCTGACTGTTGGTTAAACAGTTTTGTCTTTAAAACCCATTCATCAAACCAGTGCCTAAAGCAGTAGAGTGTCTGAAGTCAAAATGTAGTATCAAACATTTATCAGACAGACATTGTATGCAAAAAATATTTTAATAAGCACGGTTGGTCGGTTTTGTCACTTTTTGAGGATATCACTTTTATGAGTAAATTACCTCGCTCCACTATTTTGTTGCCAGTTTTTGTCCCAGCGGCGGCTATCATGCTGCTATTGGTGATTGGTACTGCTATCAATCCAGAAGCAGCCGGCGAGCTGTTTAGTAACGTCCTGGCGTTTACCACCGAGACGTTCGGCTGGTTTTATATGCTGGCAGTTGCCATATTTTTGATGTTTGTCATCGTGTTGGCGTTTTCGCCTTATGGCAGTATCAAGTTAGGCCCTGACCATGCAGAGGCTGAATATCAGTTTCTCGAATGGTTTGCTATGTTGTTTTCGGCAGGTTACGGCATTGCCTTGCTCTTTTATGGTGTCGCCGAGCCGGTCTTACATTTTGCCAGTCCACCACTCTCAGAGCCGCAGACGATTGAGGCGGCCAAGGAGGCGATGCAGATTGCCTATTTTCATTGGGGGTTTCATATTTGGGCGATATACGGCGTCGTGGGGCTGTCATTGGCGTATTTTTCCTTTCGGCACGGCTTACCGCTGTCGGTGCGCTCAACCCTCTATCCCTTAATCGGTGACAAAATCCATGGGCCTATCGGACATACGGTGGATGTGTTTGCGATTTTGGGTACCATGTTTGGTATCGCCACCAGTTTAGGTCTGTCTGTGGCTCAGATTAATGCAGGCTTAAATTACTTATTACCCGATATGATTCCAGTGAGCACCACCGTACAAGTCATCATCATTGCGCTGGTGACCACCGCAGCACTGGTGTCTGTACTGGCTGGGATGGATAAGGGCGTCAAACGCCTGTCTATCTTAAACATGGTGCTGGCCACGGCTTTGATGCTGTTTGTGTTTGTGGTTGGGCCGTCGATATTTATCCTAAATGCCTTTATGGAAAATACAGGCAGTTATTTGGGCAATATCGTTGAGCGCACCTTTAGTCTACAAGCTTATCAATCGAGTGATTGGATCGGTAGCTGGACGCTATTTATCTTTGCATGGACGATTGCGTGGGCGCCTTTTGTCGGACTATTTATCGCCAAAATCAGTCGCGGCCGTACCATTCGTGAGTTTGTGCTGGGCGTGATGCTTGTCCCAACGCTGTTTACCTTCTTTTGGTTTTCGGTATTTGGGGATACCGCGCTGCATATGATTATGGTCGATGGTTATGAGGCGCTGATCGGCGAGGTACAAAACAACCAAGCCATTGCTTTATTTAAGTTGCTAGAAAACTTACCCTTTACTCAAATTGTCTCGTCATTGACCGTCCTACTGATTATTACTTTTTTTGTGACGTCATCGGACTCAGGGTCATTGGTCATCGACTCGCTCGCCGCTGGTGGTCGTAGTGATACGCCGTGGTGGCAGCGCTCATTTTGGGTAGTTACAGAAGGTGCTGTGGCGGCGGTGCTGCTGATCGCAGGTGGCCTAAGCGCTCTGCAGACAGCGGCTATCGTCAGTGCCTTGCCTTTTGCAGTGATTATCTTAATTTCGACATTTGGTATGTGGCGTGCGCTACGTATCGAGGGGCATCGTAATCAAAGTCTGGCCACTGACAACCATCTACCACCGCATCTGCTCAAACTAGACGCATGGCGTGATCGTATTGATTATATTACCAATCAGCCAACGCGCGAAAAGGTGCTCGGCTATATCAAGGGCACGGTGATGTCATCGATGCAGGAGGTTGCAGAGAAATTTGCCGAGACAGGCTGGTTGCCTGAGGTTAACTATGATGAGGTAAACAATCGAGCGGTACTAGAGCTAAGACGCGGTGATAATGTCGAGTTTTGGTACGAGGTGCGTCTATCAGAGCATGAAGTTCCTGACTATTATACTGAAGATATGGCGGGTAATCTGCCACAAGAGCACCATCACCGTGCCGAGGTCTATCTGCGCCGCGGTGGCCAAACCTATGACTTATATGGTTATCAGCCAGAGTCGGTAATCAACGATATCATTGATCAGTTTGAAAAATATCTGTATTTCGTCAATGTTTCGCCCGATATTTTGCCTTGGCGTATGCAGGAGCATGACGATGATATTACCCTAGAGCAGGGTAGTGTGTTTGATAAGTAAGCGGCGCATTGCCTCTTTGGAAGTCGTATTGGAAGTCATAGCGGCAAAGGATTGGAGACCATCCCGAATTCTGTGTAACTGCGATTTAGATTAAATGTCTGCTGATACGGTCATCGAACATAATCATAAAGCGATTGAGCGCCGCCGTCCAGTTTCGAATCGGCATTGACCACCTTGACGACGCCTGCTGAGTTGCCAAATAAACCACCTTGACG
>NZ_CAJHBJ010000071.1:0-4085 GCF_904846595.1 Psychrobacter sp. HII-4
GTACGCTTGCCATGTACCGTCACGGTCTCATCTTTATCAATGGTGGTGGTACGGTCACGGTTGACTCTGCGAGTCTCATCGTTCTTCACCAGTGAGTTTAAATCACGCTGCGCCTGCAAGTTCACCAACTCAAAGCCAGCATCATCGTTGAACATGAGCTCATTGTAGTTCTCAAGGGGCGAGTTAAAGCTTTTGGACTTGATACCAGACTTCTTGGCCGCCTGCGGGTAGCCAGTTATCATGAAATAGTATTATTTATCATTGTAGTTTTGCTTGATAGCAATAAGGCGGCTACAAATGTTTGAACAACCACTTCATTTATAATAGTATGGAAGACTATCATTTTTATTCTACTGATGAGCATCATTCATCTGAGCCATCATCTCCAAGTAAAGTGCCTTTGCTTGCTTTAACATTTCGGGACGTAGCTCTTTCTCCATCGCTGCAATAAATCGCTTGTCCACACTGTTGAGCTCTTCTTCGTGACGTCCAGCGCGTAGCTCATTGGTGATATAAGCATAGGCTAAGACTTTAGCAATATCATCATCTAAGCTAGCCCCATATTCATCTGGGCTTAAATATATAGAAAAAAGCGCCATGGATGACTCCCAATTTTTTTCTAGCATTAAGTCTTCATTCAATAGTGTTATGCTTTGATTTATCTTTGATTTATCTTTGATATGATCTATGTATAGATATGCTAGTAAGACCCTAGACTTCCTAACATTCTGCTCGATAGCGATTTTGTTATAGTGTTCGGCTTTGTCATAGTTGGTAAGGTTCAACTCTGGATCACGGTAGATCATCATTAAAAATCTAGTGGCATCTGGAGAACCAGCTTCAAATGCCTGCTCAAGATAATCAATACTCTCATCTGTACTAAGCCGATTTTCAGCAGAAAATCGTTCTGGGTAGTTTATTTGCAGCGCGCCGACAAAGTAGCCAGCTTGCTTAATACCTAAATCAAAGGCTTTTTTATAATATAGATATGACTTTTTATGATCCTCTACTATCAAGTCATAATAGGAAGCGTAATGATAGCAAGACTGAGCGATGTGCTCGTTATCACACTCTTTTTGAAAGCGTTCGACATCCTCACTCTTTAAAAATCTTACCAACTTCGTTATTTCTTTTTCCGAGTCTAAAGTACCAAATTGAGCAATAGATACTGGCTCCGAGCGGGCAACAGACTCTATAGCGATAGTATGAGAAAACGCATAAGCTATAGTTACGTTGAATAGTAATAAAAAGGTTATTGGAGCAAACGTAACGATTTTATTTGTCATGGTATGGAATACTATCATTTTTATTCTACTGATGAGCATCATTCATCTGAGCCATCATCTCCAAGTAAAGTGCCTTTGCTTGCTTTAACGTTTCGGGAGGTAACTCTGTTTGCATGGCTGCAGCAAATCTAGTATCTACATTATTAAACCCATTCTCATTACGCCCATCACGCAAGTCGCTGCTGACATAAGCATAAGCCAAGGTTTTGACAAGGTCAGGCTCAAACGTAGCACCATATTCTTCGGGATATAAATGAATAGTCATAAGTGCTAATGCTGATTGCCAGTTCTTCTCAATCATCAAGTCATCTTGGTATAATTTAATACTTTCATTTATTTTAGATTTGTCTTTGATATCATTAACATACAAATGTGCTAATAAATATCTAGAATGGTTAACCATTTGTCTAATGGCTATTTTGTTGTAGTATTCGGCTTTGTCATAATTAGTAATGTTGAGTTCTGGATCTCTATAAGTCATCATCAGTATTCTAGTAGCATCTGGAGAGCCAGCTTCAAATGCTTGCTCAAGATAATCAATACTCTCATCTGTACTAAGCCGATTTTCAGCAGAGAATCGTTCTGGATAATTTATTTGAAAAACGCCAACAAAGTAACCAGCTTGCTTAATACCTAAATCAAAGGCTTTTTTATAATATAGATATGACTTTTTATGATCCTCTACTATCAAGTCATAATAGGAAGCGTAATGATAGCAAGACTGAGCGATGTGCTCGTTATCACACTCTTTTTGAAAGCGTTCGACATCCTCACTCTTTAAAAATCTTACCAACTTCGTTATTTCTTTTTCCGAGTCTAAAGTACCAAATTGAGCAATAGATACTGGCTCCGAGCGGGCAACAGACTCTATAGCGATAGTATGAGAAAACGCATAAGCTATAGTTACGTTGAATAGTAATAAAAAGGTTATTGGAGCAAACGTAACGATTTTATTTGTCATGGTATGGAATACTATCATTTTTATTCTACTGATGAGCATCATTCATCTGAGCCATCATCTCCAAGTAAAGTGCCTTTGCTTGCTTTAACGTTTCGGGAGGTAACTCTGTTTGCATGGCTGCAGCAAATCTAGTATCTACATTATTAAACCCATTCTCATTACGCCCATCACGCAAGTCGCTGCTGACATAAGCATAAGCCAAGGTTTTGACAAGGTCAGGCTCAAACGTAGCACCATATTCTTCGGGATATAAATGAATAGTCATAAGTGCTAATGCTGATTGCCAGTTCTTCTCAATCATCAAGTCATCTTGGTATAATTTAATACTTTCATTTATTTTAGATTTGTCTTTCATCTCATAAGTGTATAAAGAAGCTAAAAGAAATCGGGACATCTTAACGTTTTGCTCTATAGCGATCTTGTTATAGTATTCCGACTTTTTTAAATCAACACGGTTAAATTTAGGTTCGCGATATATAACTGTTAATAATCTGGTTGCATCTGGAAAGTCTGTTTTAAAAGCTTGTTCTGCATAACGGATACTTTCGCCTATAGTCAAGCGATTACTATCGTTAAAAAGCTCTGGCTGGTTCAATTGAAAACCAGCTATATAGACACCAGACTGCTCCAATCCTAAATCAAACGCTTTTATGAAATAATCATATGACTGCTTATATTCTCCTAATACTAGATTCATATATCCTGCATAGATGTAGCATGAGTCAGCATTATTTTTTGTATCGCATTCTAACTGGAGTCGTTTTGGGTTCTTTAGGTTTTTCAAATATTTTTCAAATTCAGCATCTTTTAGTTTTAGCTCTGCGTAGTCACTATTAGACTCATCATAGTTCATGTAAGCATTAGAGTTGACAGAAGCTCTATTAACAGTAGAAAACAATGAGATAGTTAAAAGTGTTAATATAAAAAAGATTTTAATCATTTCTTTTTCAACTCCTCATTTACTTGATCAAATCTATCCTTAAGGTCTTGACCAGTTTGATAGTCTTCATAAGCATTATTAGCTTTATCGATAATTGGAAATCTATTCGTAAAGGCATCTGTTGCCACTTCTTGAGCTTTGCTTTTAGCTTTATCTTGAGCAGCATTAACCCCCATTTCCCCCAATTCTTGAAAATCTTTATCAGTCGCTAAATCGAACACTGTCTTCCCCACTGCAACTCCTTTGTTGACTTGTGCAGCTGCATCAATTCCTGCACCAATAGATTGTTTAATACCATCAGCAGCCTCCCCCTTCCACCCATCTCGGACGTTTGCCATTGGGTTTTCATAACCAACGTCATCATATAGAGAAGGAGGCTGTCCTGATTTTATATCTAGTGGTCGTTGTGATACTGCATTGTTTTGCGTTGCATTGCTACGTGCACGCGCTGCTTGTGCCGCTATGTTATTCGCTTGATTTCTCTCGATTTGCGCTTTCTGAGCATTATAGTCGTTTAAATCACTATTTTTCTTCAGCGCATCTACAGCAAATTGGCCTGTTTCCGAGTTTTCGCCGTAAACTCTTGCCATTGATGCGTACTTCTCTTTATCATAATTAATTTCTGGTTCATAGCCCACAATATCAACATTATTGTGACCTAGTCCCCCCATCTTTGCAGTTGCGGCTCGATACTCAGCTTTTCTTCTGGCTTCTTTAGCTTTCTTTTTATCAAGCGTCTCAGAACGTATTGGTCTTGTCAGGTCATCTAACCCCCCACCCCCCTGATCAGGCTCACCATAAGTAGCCATATAACCTGCATTCTCAGGATAAGGCTCTCTACCGCCCCCCGCACTCGCCCCCGGCGGATTAATCAGCACATCCTTGCCAATCACCTTAT
>NZ_CAJHBJ010000072.1:0-3521 GCF_904846595.1 Psychrobacter sp. HII-4
TCGATAAGAAGAACTTCCATTTATTTTTAAAAGAGTGCGAGTTTAGATTTAACTATGGCTCACCATCTAATCAGCTGAAAACCTTGAGAAAATGGTGTGATATTTAATCCTTATCTACTACAGCCCCATATTTTTTATGGACCAGGTCTAACTCCCTTATTACGAAATGCGGTGAATCAGAAGTCTGGAGCTACTGTATTTGGCTATCAGGTAAAAGATCCTGAACGTTTTGGAGTGGTCGAGTTTGATGAAGACAAAAGAGCAATTTCAATAGAAGAAAAGCCTACCAAACCTAAGTCGAACTTCGCAGTGACTGGCCTATACTTTTATGACAACGATGTTATAGAGTTTGCTAAACAAGTAAAACCCTCAGATAGAGGCGAGCTTGAAATCACCACTATTAACCAAATGTATATGCAGCGTGGAGATCTAAAGGTTGAATTGCTAAGACGTGGCTTTGCTTGGTTGGACACAGGCACTCATGAAAGTTTAATTGAGGCTGGGATGTTCGTACAAACCATTGAAAAACGTCAAGGATTTAAGATTGCTTGCTTAGAAGAGATTGCTTATCACAATGGTTGGTTAACAAAAGAGGATTTGAAAAAAATCGGCAATGCACTGAGTAAAAATAGTTATGGTCAATACTTATTAGATTTGGTATCACAATAATGAGTCGTAAAATATTACACATAGGCTCTGCTGAAAAGTTCATGCCTAGTTTTATAGAGCTTGTAAAAGAAAATTTTGACTTTAATGGTCATGAGTTTTATCTATCTAAAGGTTTGGCTGAAAAAGACATACCTCAGTCTGATAATATTTACTTACTTCCCAATAAAAAGAGACTATCTAAGCTAAAGCATTATTCACAAATTTTCATCAAGATGCACCAAGCTGATAAAGTCATATTGCATAGTCTGGCGGATATAAGCATCGTAAAGCTACTTTTTTTATCTCCTTGGCTATTAAAGAAATGTTACTGGGTAATTTGGGGAAACGACTTATATACTTATAAATTTGACAAGCGTAATCGCAGATGGCGTGTCAGAGAGGTATATAGACGACCTGTCATTAAGAAAATGGGCTATCTAGTTACTTATATGCAAGGTGATATCAACTTAGCTAGGGAGTGGTATGGCGCTCAGGGCGAGTATAAAGAGTGCTTAATGTATACCAGTAATATCTATAAATCAGTTGAAATTAAAAAGTCAGCCAATAGCCAGATTAGCATTCAACTGGGAAACTCCGCTAATAGTACAAACAATCATATAGAGATAATTAAAAAACTAGCCCAATTTAAAGACAATAATTTTCGAGTATGCACACCACTCTCCTATAGCGACCAAAATCATGCCAAAAAAGTTATTAAAATAGGAAATGAATTGCTTGGGGACAAGTTTTATCCAATAACAGACTTCATGCCATTTGATGATTACCTAAAGTTTCAAGGTTCTGTCGATATTGGGATTTTTAATAACAGTAGACAGCAGGCATTAGGTAATATCATTACTTTACTAGGCTTGGGAAAAACAGTATATATGCGTGATGATACCAGCCAATGGCAGTTGTTTTTAGATAAAGGTTTAAAAGTCTACAATGTAAAAAACTTTAATAATCTAGATTATCATCACCACGAAAATAATGTTTTATTAATTAAACAGTATTTTTCCAAAGAAACTTTAATTCAACAACTTACGGAACTTTTCTAAGATGGCTTATTTAAACTCTGAGCAATTAAGAGAGATGGGATTCAAGTCTCTTGGTGAAAATGTAAAAATTAGCGATAAAGCTAGTATTTATAATGCCGATCAAATTGAAATCGGTGATAACTCAAGAATTGACGACTTTTGTATCATATCTGGACATATCCAAATTGGTTCATACTGCCATATCACCCCTATGTGCTTACTAGCAGGTGGCATAAAAGGAATTCAACTTGAGGACTTTTGTACGCTTGCATATGGTGTTAAAGTTTTCTCACAGTCTGACGACTATAGCGGAGAGACAATGGTAAACTCTCTCATTCCAAAAAAATATAAGAATGAGAAAATGGAGAAGGTAACTCTTAAACGTCAAGTAATTGTGGGTGCTGGTAGTATTATTATGTCTGGTGTCACTATTGCTGAAGGCTGCTCAATTGGTGCTATGACGCTGGTTAATAAAAGCACAGAAGCATGGGGTATATACGTAGGAAATCCTGCTAGAAGAGTTAAAGATAGAAAGCAGGACTTACTATTATTAGAAAAGACATTTTTAGAAGAAGAAAGTAATAATGATTCCATTTAATAAGCCCCCATATACTGGTAATGAAGACCAGTACGTTTTACAAGCCATACGCAGTGAGAAAATGTCTGGTAATGGGGACTTTACTAAGCGCTGTCACTCTTGGTTTGAAAAAAAACTTTCTTGTAAAAAAGCTCTACTTACCCCTTCTTGCACAGCTGCATTAGAAATGGCTGCGCTCTTGATAGACATCCAGCCAGGTGATGAAGTAATTATGCCTAGCTACACCTTTGTTAGCACGGCAAATGCTTTTGTCTTACGTGGAGCGAAAGTGGTTTTTGTTGATGTCCGTCCTGATACGATGAATATCGATGAATCTAAAATAGAATCAGCTATCACTTCTAAAACCAAGGCTATTGTTCCTGTTCACTATGCAGGTGTTGCTTGTGAGATGGACACTATTATGGAACTAGCAAACCGCCATAATATCTATGTTATAGAAGATGCTGCCCAAGGTATGATGAGTACTTATAAAGGTCAGGCTTTAGGAACTATTGGACATATAGGCACTTATAGTTTTCATGAGACTAAGAACTATACAAGCAGTGGCGAAGGTGGCTTATTAATTATTAATGATGATCAGTTTAAAGAAAGAGCCGATATAATTAGAGAAAAGGGTACCAATCGAAGTCAGTTTTTTAGAGGTATGGTAGATAAGTACTCGTGGGTTGATATTGGCAGTAGTTATCTGCCCAGTGATATTCAAGCTGCCTATCTTTGGGGACAGCTTGAAAAAGCTGATGAGATAAACAGTGCGCGTCTAGACTCTTGGTCGTATTACTACGATAACCTTAAAACCCTTCAGTTAAAAGGTAAAATTGAACTAGCTACCATACCAAGAGACTGTCAACATAATGCTCATATGTTTTATATTAAAGTATCTGACATGCAAACGCGCTCTGACTTAATAAGTCATTTAAAGGACTGCGGCATACTTGCTGTCTTTCACTACGTACCTTTGCATACGTCAGTAGCTGGGGAAAAAAATGGTAGGCTGCATGGAGAAGATACTTATACAACCAGTCACAGTGAAAGACTACTTAGATTACCAATTTATTATGGTATGACTCGTAATGAGCAGAAAAACGTTATACAAGCGATTCTTGATTTCTACTGAGGGCGTTCAAAACTCTGTGTCAACTAAATTAAAGGCGCATCACCGAATCTAATCGACCAGGGAAATAGATAGACAGCTGCATCATCGTCTGTCCCCAATTACGAATCGGCATCGTCCACTTGGC
>NZ_CAJHBJ010000073.1:0-3373 GCF_904846595.1 Psychrobacter sp. HII-4
CATATTTTCACCACTATCTATAACCAAAATAACTTTGTGCCTGTAGCGAGGCTAGTATGGCTAAAAGAAAACCTGACTACCGCTGCTAACGACGAAACAAATATAGATGATAGCTACACGCATGGAGATGAGCGGGATAAACCCATAACTGGTATACAAGTCTATCATTATCATAATGATCAACTCGGTACGCCTAATGAGCTGACCAATGAGAAGGGTGAGGTGGTATGGTTGGCGGATTATGAGGCATGGGGCAATACTGCGAAATTAGTTTGGAATGAGCAATTGATCGGTCAGATACAAGTCAGTCAAAATGAGCTACAGCCTATTAGGTTTCAAGGTCAACACTGCGATGAAGAAACAGGATTGCACTATAACCGCTTCCGTTACTATGATCCTGATATGGGGATGTTTACCTCAAGAGATCCGATAGGGTTAAGAGGTGGTGATAATGTGTTCCAGTATGCACCGAATCCTGTTAATTGGGTTGATCCGTTGGGGTTGGAACCATATGGATTAGGTAGTGGTCCATATAGCCAATCTAATACTCTCAGACAAAATGGTATAGATAAAAAGGTTGCTCAAGCATTGACCGCTTGGCATTTTGAAGGACGAGATGCTAGAAATGGTCTTCATTCTACTTATAATGAAGTCAGAAATAAAAGAAATGGATGGTCACCTCTATCAGAGGAACAATCTATATTTCATGACGATGGTGTTGGAAAGAAAGAATTGAAATATGTACATCCTGATGGTCGAGAAGCTGTTTTCAATGGTGATTGTCTATGTCCAGAGATTAGACCTCAGTACAAAGCTACATACAACTACATAAACCCTGGCGTTGTACCTGAAAATTGGTACAACATTCCTGGATGGGATAAATATGTTAAAGATATGATTGGACATGGCGTTGTAGATGTACTTCCATATCTTGGAGGTGGTAATGTGAGAGGAGACGAGCCTGAAAGGTATGTACCTCCAAGTGAAGAGTTTCCTTCATTCAAAAAATCAGTATCTGGTCCACCTATACGATAAAGATATTTATTAAAAAGTAATATTATAAAATTTAATTTTGACTACATGAAATAGGCCACATAATGTTTAATAAAATGAAAAGTGTTGTCATGGCTATTGTAGCTAGCACTGCAATCACAGGATGTGGTGTATCTGAATCTATCAGATATGAACATAGACCTTCAGAAATCTTTTATAAAGATTTAGATATTAATAATTCAGTACTGAATCCTTTTGTTGATAGTGGGATATTAATCACACTTTATATTATGGGTGTTAATCATGACGTATATGATATAGGAGTAGAGTTCTATACTAAGGATCCAACGAAGAAGATTTATATTAGTAATGTATATATTTTTGGTAATAGTTTGAGTAAGAAGATAGAAATAAAAAAAATGTTTATTTTGAATAATAAAGTAAAGGGAAGTGAAAAAATATACGAGTCACGTAATAATTTATTGAGATTTACCAATATAGATGGAAAAAATTTAGAGAGGTTTTTTGATGGAAGTAATCAGATGCATGTTGAAGTCACATATATTATAGAAAATAAGACTAAAAAAATGAGTTTTGTCATTAATAAGAAAACTGAAAAAAGAGTGATATTTCCAACATAGTATATTTGATATTTAAGATAAATATATTTTATATGAATTGTAGCCATATGGAAAGATTAATACAACGCCAACAACGAGCTTGAGAAAAGCCTGAGGACACAATATCAAGACAACAGCATTGTTAAAACCTTCACCGAGTATCACTACGACGCCTTTGGTCGACGTATTGCTAAGCACAGTGAAACTCGTAACTTTATTCAGAGTAAAGAGCGGCTCACACAAAGCCGTCAGACCCAGCATCAGCACACCCATATGCTATGGGACAGTGATTTGCCTATTCAGGAATATACGGACACGCATGTCTATACCACCATCTACGATCAAGGCAGCTTTGTCCCTATTGCGCGCTTAGCTTGGCTACGTGATGATCTGCCAAAAGTGGCTAATGATGATATAGAAAGTTTAGATAATGAAAGTAACGCAATACAGGTCTATCATTATCATAACGACCAACTCGGTACGCCGAATGAGCTGACCAATGAGAAGGGTGAGGTGGTATGGTTGGCGGATTATGAGGCGTGGGGCAATACTGCGAAATTAGTTTGGAATGAGCAGGTGATTGGTCAGATACAAGTCAGTCAAAATGAGCTACAGCCTATTAGGTTTCAAGGTCAGCACTTTGATGAGGAAACGGGATTGAGCTATAACCGTTTTCGCTACTATGATCCTGATATGGGGATGTTTACTACAAGAGATCCGATTCAGTTACAGGGCGGATTCAATGTCTTTCAGTATGCGCCTAATTCCGTTAATTGGATTGATCCATTTGGTCTTGATTATAGTATGGCAGGTTTAGGGGCGATAACAGGCCAATCAGCAGCTAGTATGAATTATATGGCTAGCAACCCACCATCGCGTGTCCCAAATAATAGTAGAGTAAATAAATTTATAAAGGATATTGGATATAATATCTCTAAAGGCGGTAATGTAGAAGCTGAAGCTGGTGGTACATTAGTAGCAGTATTAGGGGTTAGACAAACATTTGGCGCTACTAAAGATTCCCAAGGAAGAACATGTCCAACTGTTACAACTTGTGCATTAATTGGTCCTATGATTGGTGCTTATAGCCATGCTGGAGGGTCTGTGACTACAGGAACATTAACACCAGGTAGTCGCACTTGGAGTTTATCAAGAACTGGAACTGGAACTATTGGTACGGGTGCTGGTTTGGGTGGAGCTGTAGGGGCTGATGGTTCAATTACAGGAAGTCTTGAAGGCACTGCAGGTGCAGCAGGTGGTGCTGCCGCAATGATATGTTCAAAAAAAGTTTCGACGCAATGCACTAAATAATTAAAGGTCAGTCAATGAGTAAGTTAAGATTGAGAAAAGCCCAGAAAGGTATACTGTTAGCACTTACATTATTTTTATTATCTATATTTTTCGATTTTATAGGTTACGCTGATATAGGTAAATATACTCTCTATCTAACAATGGTTGTAATAATATACAATATGTTTAATGCTGCTATTTTTGTTAGTAATAGTAATAAAAAGTTTTTTAAGCGGATTAAAAATAAACAACCTATTTTTACTGATTCTTTAACAGACGATGAGTCTGATGATTCTATAAAATAGCCAAATAATTTTTAGATAAGAAATCAAATATTATAGTAAATCCCACTTAAAACTGTTATAAACTAATTATCAAACCCAATTGTTATTATAAAGACCATAACTTACTCCCTAGATTTTCGCAAACAAGTTCTTAAAAGTATAGACGAGGGTATGACCTTTGCCGAG
>NZ_CAJHBJ010000074.1:0-3281 GCF_904846595.1 Psychrobacter sp. HII-4
CCTCATTGGTCATGAATGCCGATGGCAGTATCATCATCACAGGTTCCAGTATCATCACCCAAGCTGAGGGGGAGAATAAGGTGATTGGCAAGGATGTGCTGATCAATCCACCAGGAGCGAGTGCGGGAGGTGACAGAGAGCCTTATCCTGAGAATGCAGGCTATATGGCTACTTATGGTGAGCCTGATCAGGGGGGTGGGGGTATTGATGCTGATCTTACCAAGCCAATTTATTCTGAAAAAGCTCTTAGCGATGCTGAAAAACGAGTTTATTCTGATAGAAAAACAACATCTAATAAAAAGAGTAAGCCTAAGGTTGCAGATTCACGAGGCTCTAGTGGAGAAACTGCAGAAGAATATCGTAAAAGAGTAGGAGGGTCAGTTAGTAAGGCTTCTGAGATAATAGCGAGTACGGGTGATTTTATAGAAGATGCAGCCCCTATGAATCCTACGAAATTAGGGAAATGGGGTAGCGGAGCTGCGAAAGTGGTTGGGAACAAGATGAAGGATGATATTAAAGAAAGTGATAAAGGCATATTGGAGGCGACAGGAGAGGTGATTAGTGACACTTTTGATGACGCTACAAAAAAGGCAAGAGAGCTTGCAAATTGGTGGAAAACAGACCTAAATCCAAATCATCCCACGAAGGATGACAATGATTAATATGATAATAAGTAAGTATTTTGGAGAGCTGAGGATAGCTATTATGATTTTCATAAACGAAAATTGAAGGTTGTGATATCCTTCTGGGAAATTTAGATATGATTCATTGGATTATGAATTATAAAAAATTGAACTAAAATTTTTTGTTATATTAGAACATGATGAGATGAAGTTTTCTATTTTGATAGATACTGATATCAGTATATTTTTTATATTCTAAGTTGAAATATGTAAAGTATTTCACTACAAAATAAGTAAAAGACCTCTTGCAAAAGTCATAGGTTAAGCTCGGAATTAATGATACCAGCAAACAGCTTCATTCTAAGATCATAGCGCTGACGACGGTTGCGATATTTATGAGCCACGATTTTAAACAACTTGATTAAGCCTATTTTGTGCTCAACCACAATACGGAACCTTGCTAGATAGTGATTGGCCTGTTTGCATATCTCCAATAACTGACCACCACGAGGTTTCTTAAATGGTGTGAAGGTTTGCTTATGTAGCTTTGCTAACCCTTGATAGCCACTATCTGCTAGTAATTTAGCATTGTCAGGAAGCCAATCAGGACAAGTATCTTTATAGAGCTTAAAATCGTGGATTGACCCTTTGCAGGTTTGCACATCAAGTATCAAGCCGGTTTGCCAATGAACGATAACCTGCGCTTTTAAGGTGTGTTGTTTTTTCTTGCCGCTGTCGTAGTCTCTTTGGTTTTTTTTGGACGCTCAATAGGGGTTTCGGTGGCATCGACAATGACGACTGACCAATTGATGTCCTCATCGACACGACTAGGCAGCTTTTTAGGCAATTCAAACTTGCCAGAGTCAATCAGTGTGTCTTCTACTTTACGAATGATACGGCTAGCAGAAGACTCATGAATACCAAAGTCCATACTGATATGATAAAGCGTGCGGTATTCACGCCAATAAGTCAGGGCTAGTAGTATCTGCTCCTTAAGACTGAGCACACTTGGTCTGCCTGATTTGGTTTTAGATGCTTCATGCTCTTGCATGGCCTCAAGCATGTCATAAAAGGTGGCTTTATGAATGCCAGTGTAGCGTTTAAAACCAGCGTCACTTTGTTTGAGTAGCTTATCTATGTTTGGCATATCTATTAAGTAAGTAGCGTTCAATAATATACGTTGTGTCTTACAACTACTTTTGCAAGAGGTCTATTACATTCAGTATTCAAGATGACTTAGAGTTTATAAAGTTGAATGAGTTTGAGATAGTTCAGTCAATTATCAAGTTAATGCTTCCTTGATTAGATTAAGCTTTTAAAATTATGTTTTACAGGACTAAACATTCTGTTTTTAATTCAGTTAAGAGAATGTTTATTACGTGTAATAACTATTAAGAATGTAGTACATATTAAGATAATAAGGCAAAACATAAAATGAAAAATAAAATTACAGGACTACTCGCAGCCCTTATATTATCACTGACATGCATAACCATAGGCTGTTCAGCTTCTGATACTGTTATCACTACAGAAGCTATTGGTGCTACTGAGCCTGCATCTATCGTTCATTTTGATACCGCAAATCCAGAGAAAGAAGCCATTAATTTCATAAGGTTTTTAGAAGAAACCGAAGACCCCAAACGCTTCCAGATCGAATGCGATCAGAAGAACATAACCAAGTCCTGCTATTACTTCGCCTCATACCATGAAATAATAACAGAGGATATCACTCAAGCTTATGGCTATTATAAAAAAGCATTCGACTTAGGTCTTAAACAAACAGGCTTTTTTATTGCAAAGTTCCAGATATTTAATCCAGAATTATTCGATGATGACAATCGCCTAACCATAGACGAAAATATCAACTATCTAAAACAAGCTTCTGACGCAGGCTCTCCCGATGCGACTAGATTACTCATGCTCATCTATCGCAAGCCAGAATACAACCGTGTGGACTATGTCCAAGCTGAATACTATAACAAACTCGCTATTAAGCAAAATGTTAAGTACTCTAGATATACTTTGGCGTTCTTATATACTCATCATCTAAAAGACAAGTCTAAAATAGATGATAGCATTGAGCTTTATAAAGATGACTTGCTAGCAGAAAAAAACTGGGAGTCATCAACTGCTCTTTCTGGTATTTATCTTAATCCAGAAGAATTTGGTTCAGAGTTAAATTACGTCAAAGCGTTGGCTTATGCCTATGTTACTAGAGATATACGCAAAGACATTGTCAATGATCCAGCAAATGAGATGTTCGAAAATGTAGAAGATGATCTCATTGAACTATTACCTAGATCACTAACCCCTGATCAACTAGAACAAGCAAAAGTGCTTTACTTGGAAATAACAGAGAAGATGAACAGCCAGAGCACTTCTAAACAAAGCACGTAAAGAGCTTATAGAGGCTATTTATAGTGACTTATAAAATTAAAATATATCGTCATCGGCCGACTCTACAACAGTGCCAACCCGCCCCCATGGGGCTACCCGCAAGCAGCAAAGAAGTCTGGTATCAAGTCTAAAAACTTTAACTCGCCCCTTGAGAACTACAATGAGCTCATGTTCAATGATGATGCCGGCTTTGAGCTGGTGAACTTGCAGGCGCAGCGTGATTTAAACTCACTGGTGAAGAATGATGAGACTCGCAGAGTC
>NZ_CAJHBJ010000075.1:0-3146 GCF_904846595.1 Psychrobacter sp. HII-4
ATACCTAAGAAATGTACTGGGACTGCCTTATAACCATAAACGTGTTTATCGCATTTACCGTGAGCTTGAATTAAACCTTAGAATAAAGCCTAAACGCCGTATTAAGCGAGACAAACCGCAAAAGCTTGCTGTGCCCACTTGCATCAATCAAAGCTGGAGCATGGACTTTATGCACGATGCCTTAACTGATGGTCGTGCCATTAGGCTCTTTAACGTCATTGATGATCATAACCGTGAAGCATTAACCATAGAGATTGATTTCTCACTACCGGCTCAAAAAGTGATACGCAGTTTAAACCAGCTTATAGAGTACCGAGGTAAGCCTAATTAAATCAGGTGTGATAATGGCCCTGAATATATCAGCAATGATTTAAAAGATTGGGCAACTAAGCAAGGTATCGTTATCGAATACATTGAGCCTGGCAATCCTCAGCAAAACGCTTATGTTGAACGATTTAATAGGACAGTGCGTTATGATTGGCTGAATCAAGAACTGTTTGATAGTTTAGATCAAGTGCGGCACCAGGCTGAAGCTTGGCTGTATCACTATAATAACGAAAGACCCAATATGGGTAATGGTGGCTTTACGCCAATTCAGAAACTTAATATGGCAGCTTAGTTCTATTTATTTGGTGTTTTAAATTTGGGGGTGTTTCCACAAGGCTGTAATACTTAACACTCCAATATGATTGATAGATAGGTTGAAGGTTACTTGTATGAATAATATAGAAAATAAAGTTATTGTTATCACTGGTGCAAGTAGTGGTTTAGGTGAAGCTACTGCTCGCTTACTTGCTAAAAAAGGTGCAAAGGTTGTCATTGGTGCTAGACGTACTGAAAAATTAGAGGCTATTGTTCAAGACATTCGTGCTGAAGGTGGTCAAGCTGAATTTATTGGTGTGGATGTAACCAAGCCAAATGAAGTGCAAGCACTTATTGAAAAGGCATTAAGCGCATTTGGTCAAATCGATGTATTGGTAAACAATGCTGGATTAATGTCTATTGCACCATTAAGTGAGCTAAAAGTTGATGAATGGGATCGTATGATCGACATTAATATTAAAGGTGTTCTTTATGGAATAGCAGCTGCCCTACCTGTTTTCCAAAAACAAAACTTTGGACACTTTATTAATCTCTCATCTGTTGCAGGGGTAAAAGTATTTAGTCCAGGAGGTACTGTTTATAGCGGTACTAAGTTTGCTGTAAGAGCCATCTCTGAAGGCCTTCGTCATGAAGTTGGAGAAACAATTAGAACGACGACTATTGAGCCTGGTGCAATTGAGTCAGAACTAAAATTCGGTTCTTCTCATAAAGAAAGTTCAGAGTTTGTTACTGATTTCTACAAACAAGCCATACCATCTGACTCAGTCGCTCGAGCAATTGCTTATGCAATTGAACAGCCTGCGGATGTAGATATTAATGAAATTGTTTTGCGCCCAACGAGCCAAGAGTTTTAATGATTGAATAATATAAAATGGGAGCACTTCGCTCCCATTTTTACTCTATTTTTTTAAAGCTGAGGACAAATCTATGAAAGCCGTATCGTATGTTATAAACAACCATGATGATTTTAAAAATTCATTGGTAGATATTGAAAAAGCGAAGCCTACGCTTAAAGAGCGTGATGTACTGGTAAAAGTTCAGACAATCTCTGTGAATCCAGTTGATACCAAAGTGAGAAAAAATTCGTCTGAAGCAAATAATCGTATTTTAGGTTGGGATGCCGTTGGGGAAATTATTGAAATTGGTTCAAAAGTTACCTCGTTTAAAGTAGGAGATTCTGTTTGGTATGCTGGCGATTTAACCCGAGATGGTAGTAATGCTGAGTTTCAAGCAGTCGATGAACGAATTATCAGTCTTAAACCAATTACAGTATCTAATGCAGAAGCAGCAGCATTGCCATTAACTGCAATAACGGCATGGGAAATGCTGTTTGATCGGTTTCAAATTTCAGAAACAGAAGTTGGCAGTATTTTAATTATTGGTGGTGCAGGCGGTGTAGGATCAATCGCTATCCAACTCCTAAAAGCAAAAACAAATCTGACCGTTATAGCAACAGCTTCACGTGAAGAAACGAAATCTTGGGTGGAATCACTTGGTGCCGACCATGTCATTGACCATAGCAAAGATTTAAACGAACAAATCGAAGCACTAGGTATTGAAAAACCAAAATACGTATTCTCTACAAATCATACAGAAACATATACCAAGCAAATAGTTTCTCTGATTGCACCACAAGGCAAGCTTGGATTGATCGATGATCCACAAACATTTGATATTATGCCGTTTAAGACTAAATCTATTTCTATCCATTGGGAGTTGATGTTCACCCGCTCAATGTATGAAACCGATGATATTGAAAAGCAAGGTGATCTGTTGCAACAGGTTGCCCAATTAGTTGACCAGCAAAAAATTAGAAGTACGCTTAACCAAAATCTAGGCAAAATTAACACTGCAAACTTGGAGAAGGCGCATAAGTTGCTTGAATCAGGTAAGTCAAAAGGCAAAACTGTACTAGAAAATTTCTAAAACAAATTCAAGGTGAAATAATGACTATTTCAATAATTGCGAACTTTAAGGCAAAATCAGATCAAAAAGAGACGTTAGAAGCGCTTTTAAAAAGTGTAATAGAGCCTACGCTTCAAGAAGAAGGATGCTTGAAATATGAGCTTTATATTAGCGAAAATGACTCGAGTAGATATTTCTTCTTAGAAGAATGGCGTAGCAGGGAGGATTTAGATATCCATATGGCCACTGATTATATTCAAAGTTTATTTGGTAATATCCAATCACTCATTGAATCAAGTGATATTGTAGAAATCAAAAAAATATAGCTGTATTCGGACAGCGGTGAATAAGCGTAAAGTATTCCCCTCTGATCAAGCTGCATTTAAAGTGGTGTATTTAGCCACTCAGCAGGCATCTTCGAGGTGGTCGATGCCGAGTCAACACTGGACGTCTGCTTTGAGTCGCTTTATGATTATGTTTGTAGTGGCATAATTAAATCGGACCATGTTTAAGAGATACCATCTTAAAAAAGCCAAATCAAGCACTAATTAGCTCAACTTTTGCTTGGTAAGACTGCTGATGTTTAATCACACCGAAACAGATATGCACAAGCTTGCGCATCGCTGCACAGACAGCCT
>NZ_CAJHBJ010000076.1:0-2971 GCF_904846595.1 Psychrobacter sp. HII-4
CTGCGCAAAACAACCTAGCTGCATTATATTATACAGGTGATGGGGTTGTACAAAGTTACGATAATGCTTTCAAATGGTATAGCAAATCTACCGCTCAAGGAGACTTAGAAGCACAAACCAATCTTGGTGGTCTATACCATTTTGGGCACGGGGTTGAAAAAGATCTCGATAAAGCGCTTGAGTTATATCGAGACGCTGCTACTAAAGGTCATCAACGAGCTAAAGACATTATTCAGGTATTGATCCAAGAAGGCATCATCAATCATTAACACTACGACACTCAATTCAGTATGAAGCTATCAACTTATAGCTATCAATCAATCTCACAATAGTCTCAGCTCATCATCTTCGTTCCATCAACAAAAGCCGCTCGCTCAATGTTGACAAAACCAACACCGAATTTGTCAAACTGGGTAAATCTGTCACTGTCGGCTTAGGGTATGCCACCCAAGTAGGCACCATCATGAACACCGCTGTCGGCATCATGAAGACTGAACAAAAGTCGAATCTGAAACTTTGGCTAGGCAAAAAGAAGAAGATAAAAGTTTTTTTAATAAAGCAAAAGATTTTTTAGGTTTCGATGACGATGCTCAAGCTGATAATGCTATCAATACTGCTCGTAATGCTGCTGTAACTGGAGCAAAACTGCCAGGTACTGGTACTATGGCAGCAGGTGATACGTTATTAGGTGGAGGGCCAGCTCTTTATAGTGGTCTTGATGCAACAAATATAAAATTTTTGATGCAAGATTACGATGAGTACGTTGATCGTGGGAATATAGGTTCTTCTAAAGCATTTAATAATAAACAAAGATATTCTGCCATTCGAGAACATATTGATTGGGAAGCAGTAAAACAAAAAAGTGGCGGGGATAGAGCTAAAGCAGAGCAGCTATTAAGAAAAGCATACTGGGATAAAAATACAGGTAGATAATAAAATGCGAATAAACATAAAAAGCATAGCGACAATCTTAGCAACTACATTACTACTGACTGGCTGTAGTCAAACGGTCAGTTTGCTTGACTATACTACTCAGGAAGATCTCAATAGCAAAGGATTAACGCCTGAAATCATTGAACAATTAGATGAATCTAACAACTGGAATGTTGGATATAAATATTACAATGGTAACTATCAAAAACATACCATAGATAAATTTGAAGTATTATCCAATCCTAGTAATCCTGATGAAATATACATTATCAAAGACGGTAACTTTTTACTTAAAGTAAATGATGAGCATATTCGCATATACGATAAAGGCACTAAGTTGCCCAACCCATTAGACGCTGTAGTTGACTGGAATGGGCAACTTCTCATGTATCGTCAGTTTAAAACAAAACTGTCATAAGTTCCAAAGCGCTACTGGGATGAATTTTTCGCAGCCTCTGTGTATACAGCACGCAAGAAAAATTTATACCAGTAGCGCTATAACATTTTTAAATTGAATCTACTATACTACAATGAAAAGCAAGCGTTTTATGATCAAAACTTAGACGGTGTCGAGATGATATCAGAGAAAATACCGCACAAAGGTGAAGATTATTTTCTTAACTATACTGAGGTTATTGTTGAAGTACCGAATGACTCAATTACTGAAGTGATTATTCCTGATAAACAGTGTTACGCTTTGGCAGGTGATCTAGCCTGCTGTATGGATGAACAAGGTGATTATAAGCCGTATAGGCATCAATTTTTGCGGGGTTGGGAAAAGCACACGTCTAATTCTTCTACATTAATAAGTGAATTTTGCAACCCAGATACAGCTGAACAGACAAGGAAGACCATGCTAGATCATATAAAAGATCCTTCAAGTAGTGAATAGATTTTTTTAAATTTAACTGTAAACAATGGCTGCGAAGAGTACGTCAAAATAATGTATCTCCTGTTTATAATCGATCACGCCATAGAATTAATAAAGAGTTTGTAAGCAAACATAAAGGTGCTGGTTGGACTGAACCTGGTAAAGATGGGCGATCGCCTCAAAATGATATTTGGGGCAAATAAAGAAATAATAAAGGTTGTAGTATGAAAAAATTAATAGTATTACTCGTCTTAAGCCTAACCGCTTGCTCTAATAGTATGAACAGTGACACCATATCTTTACTTGACTATACAACGCCAAGCGAATTATCTGAATTAGGATATACGCCTGATAAAGTTGATGAGACAAATGAAACTATGGAAGCCTATTTTGGTTACAACCGCTACGACGGTTACTTGAAACATAAAATTAACAATTTTGAAATTCTTTCTAACCCAAACAACCCAGATGAGATATATATCGTTAAAGATGGTGATTTTATAGCTGGTATGAGGGAGTCAAATTCAATAATGTTGTATAAGGAAGGAACTAAGTTTCCAAATCCAGCAAATACCTTTATTTACTTTGATCGCGCTAAACCTTTAGCTGTTATAGCAGATGATAAGCAAATGTACTTTGATGCTAATTTAGATGGCGTAGATGCGGTCTACGAAAAATACTGGCACAAAGGAATAGACCAGTATCTAAATTACGTTGATTTATTTGGCGCGCTACCTAGATATGAAATACTTACAGAAGCTAATATACCCAATCAGCAGTGCGAGAAAGTAGCTGGTCCCTTTGCGTGTTGCTTAAAAGAGGATCAAACGTATCAGCCCTATCATTTTACGTATGAAAGAGGTTGGGAGATATCTTCTGACAATGAAATAGCACAAAAGAAGTGTAATGCAGGGGAATAAAGTTACTTCACGGCTATTTATCGTTCATATTTATGAATTTTATTGAGACTGCTAAACATCTTCTAAATTAATTTACATTTGATCGTCATCGGCCGACTCTACAACAGCGCCAACCCGCCCCCATGGGGCTACCCGCAGGCGGCCAAGAAATCTGGTATCAAGTCTAAAAGCTTTAACTCGCCCCTTGAGAACTACAATGAGCTCATGTTCAATGATGATGCCGGCTTTGAGCTGGTGAACTTGCAGG
>NZ_CAJHBJ010000077.1:0-2963 GCF_904846595.1 Psychrobacter sp. HII-4
ATGCCTGTATAACGTTTAAAACCAGCGTCACTTTGTTTGAGTAGCTTATCTATGTTTGGCATGGTTCCTAAAAAGTTATGAGTGTTTCAGTTATTGTAAAATTCTCTGCTACTTTTGCAAGAGGTCTTTTGACCAGTTGCTGTATGACCTCGATTACTTTGGGCAATTGTGTTTTAAAATCACTAAAACGATGATCGCCGCCTTTTTGCATATTGACCGTCGCTCCTTGCTCCCTATAGAAGTTGGCAGAGAGACTGCTATTAAGTAATTCATCACCCTCTTTGATTAGCGCGACTACTTTTTTAGGATAGTTAAGGCTCGATAGCTGATGGCACGCAAACCACTCTAAATCAGCATTTGTGATGTGCCAACCACCCAAAGTGGTGTATAGCACCTCAGACGCCTCGTCGTTCGCACTCTCGTCCTTCGCACCGTCATCCTCAGTCTCAGTGCTATGCTTAAATCGCTGCAGTGTCTGATGCGGCTGTATACTAGGGTTTAATAAAAGCGCCGGACAGCCGGTATGGTTACTGAGCAACGTAGCAAAATACCCGCCTAATGAGCTACCAACCAAGACCGTATTTTGATCATGAGAGTTTTTGCTCGCCACACTATCGATTAACGACAGCATCTGGTCAAACACTTG
This sequence comes from Psychrobacter sp. HII-4, assembly GCF_904846595.1. Classification (NCBI taxonomy): domain Bacteria; kingdom Pseudomonadati; phylum Pseudomonadota; class Gammaproteobacteria; order Moraxellales; family Moraxellaceae; genus Psychrobacter; species Psychrobacter sp. HII-4. The sequence continues at coordinate 647 of NZ_CAJHBJ010000077.1, forward strand.
ATCTGGCGTCTTATTTAGATCGGGGCGTAACACCTTGATATCGGGATCATACTGGCGGCAATACTCCTCTAATAGCGAGCCTTTTATAGAATTGGCATCACTGTCTAAGCCATGGATATAAATAATATTCACGTATCATCTCACTTAGTGGTTTTGTTAAGATGGTTTTATCTCGATAATAAAAATCCAGCATAGCACTGCCGCAAGCAAAACAATAACACTAAAACGGCACACTATTATTCAGTATTTGCGCCATAATAACAGTATCTGACTATACGACGATATAAGTAAAAGGACTAACGACAATAGCAATGGAGCTGCCATGAGTCAGCAGTTTGAACTGTTCGAGATTGCCAATCCCTGTATTGGTGTCTGTCAAAGCAATAAAAAAGGCTATTGCTTTGGCTGTCTGCGTAGTCGTACAGAGCGTCAGCTATGGCATGATATGACGACAGAACAGCGCCGTGAAGTACTACGACTGGTCAATGGGCGCAGACAGCGTATCGAGCAGATGCGCCAGCGCAAAAACGAGCAGCTAGGCTTTGATTTTAATGAAGCGGCCGAGACAGGAGAGTTGTTTTAATTAGCTCAAAACAATTAAGTAATATTTTACAATAGTCTTTATAATTATATAAAAACTACATAGTAGCTATTGAAATATATATCTATATCCTCAAATATATACGAGTAGCTGTCAAAAATGTAGGAGAGCACAATGGATAACAGCCCAACAAATAGCGTAAAAGATACCGTTACCCAATCGCGTCAAATCGAGCAGCTTTTTGCTGGGGTCGATACCCAAGACGGCGCTGGTGTTAAACTCACTCGCGTACTGACGCAGCAGCTGCAACAGCGCCTCGATCCGTATTTAATGCTAGATAACTTCAAAAGTGACAATCCAGATGATTATGTCGCGGGTTTCCCCAACCATCCGCATCGCGGCTTTGAAACCATTACTTATATGATTACAGGGCGTATGCGCCATCGTGATAGCGCGGGTAATGAAGGGTTATTACAAAACGGCGGCGTGCAGTGGATGACAGCGGCGAGCGGCGTAATCCACTCAGAGCTACCGGAACAAGAAGACGGCGCGATGGAAGGCTTTCAGCTGTGGCTTAATTTACCTGCCAAAGATAAAATGAATGACCCTTGGTATAAAGACTTCCAAAGTGAGGACTTGCCTAAATACACAACTGAAGATGACGTAGACGTTACGGTAATCGCAGGTACATCGCATGGCGTAGAAGGTGCAGTCACCCGCGACATTACTGAGCCGACGTATTTGGATATTCATCTACCCGCAGGGACTAGCTTTAGCCAAGCCATTCCAGCCGATCATAATGCGTTTGCCTTTGTCTATCGCGGCACGGTAGATATCGAAGGCGAAACCGTACCGAATAAAACCATGGCTATCTTAAAAAATGACGAAGATGCCGATGGCGTTACCATTACTGCTGATAGTGATGAGGATACCAAAGTGATCTTAATCACTGGTCGCCCACTACGCGAGCCGATTGTGCAATACGGTCCGTTTGTGATGAACAGTCAGCAAGAGATCATGCAAGCGGTCACTGATTTCCAAAGTGGTAAGTTTGGTGAAGGTGCTTAGTTTTTAGCTAAGTACTAGCCTAGTTTGTTGAATACTCTATTAAAGGTTAAAGCCCGTATTAGTCTGCTAATACGGGCTTTTTTTTGGGAAAATTGCTGCTTTGGCTGTTTGTTTGCCCAGTCTTACCGAATGACGGGTATAATTAAGTATAGGCATTGATAAGCATAGTCTAAAACTCATAGCTGAACGTCAGCATTTAGGGTTTGATTTTGAGCACTCGAATTCCTACTTCTTATATCTGCATTAATCTTAAGTAACTTTTTATCATCTGGAGGTAGGTAACCAATTTTGTCTAATTTAGAAGCTAAATGATTAATTGTTGGTTCATAGAAAAATAAAATTGCATTATTATTTCGATACTCTGTAAGCATTGTTAGCTGCATAGATAGCTTCACTATCGTTAAGTGCAAATCCATGAGCGTCGATTTAGTGTTTACTAGTTCAGTTTCATAATCTTCAGGTGGACGCTCTTCTGGTTTAATAATTTGTGTTAACGCATCATCTTTAGCAAAAGTCAGTAAGAAATAGAGTTCTCTTTTTCGAAGCTTTTCATCAGAAATAAATATAAGAGACCATCCCGAATTCTGTGTAACTGCGATTTAGATTAAATGCCTGCTAATACGATCATCAAACATAATCATAAAACGATTAAGGGCAGACGTCCAGTTACGAATCGGCATCGACCACTTTTTGGACGCCTGCTGGGTT
>NZ_CAJHBJ010000078.1:0-2740 GCF_904846595.1 Psychrobacter sp. HII-4
ACAGCCTATTAGGTTTCAAGGTCAGCACTTTGATGAGGAAACGGGATTGAGCTATAACCGTTTTCGCTACTATGATCCTGATATGGGGATGTTTACTACAAGAGATCCGATTCAGTTACAGGGCGGACTCAATGTCTTTCAGTATGCGCCTAATCCTACAGGTTGGGTGGATCCTTTAGGGTTGCTAACTCTACAGAATGCAAGAACCAGTTTAGTTAAACGAAGGGTTTCACGAGAAGGTTTTGGGGGTTTAGCGCATTCTGATGAGCAAGTATTTAGAGAATGGCATAGGCTAGAAATGTTAGAGTTAGCTAGGCCTAGAAACTGGACAACTGCTCTACCTAGATGCCCTGCGAAATTAAGGAACTGTACTGGATCTAATTGGGAAGAACCTGGAGCAGCTAATTCGGAGCATCCAGGCGGTGTAACAGAAGTACGATCGATAAGTATCAATGGTTCTTCTAATCAATGTGTTTATGACGGTGATGGAAATATCATGACAACCATCCCCGCTGCTGGTACAGCTGATCGTGAAAGTTGTAGTGTTGTAGGCCTTTGTGGTCTTCATGGTCTTCATGATCTTAGACCTTGGCAGTTTGCAAAACGATTAGACAATCAAATATTTGAAGATACTGGACAAAGGACTTCAGAGTTTAGGCAAATGTATTATGAGGCTAGACCAATTTTAGTTGAAGGTATGAATGGAAGTGGAGGATCGTGGTAGGACTACTACATAGTACAATAAAAGTAATAATGTCACTCAATTTATAAGGGTGTTTATGTTAAAAAATATGATGATTTTGACGGTTTTGTACTTAGCTTTGTCACCAGTGTTTATAGACACAGAGTATGCATTAAGTGAAAGAGTAAAAAAAGATCAGTCTTATATCTATTTTGATGTATGGGTATGGCCTTGGGATGATTTTAAGTATTATATGCTTTTTTCTAAGTTTAAATACACTATACATGAAGATAGTTTCAGGTTTGTAATACAAGACTACGGTAAGAATGTAAGATCGTTTAAGATACTAAATATGAGTAGTAGCATCGATAGTCATACTTACGCTATTAAAAATTTTTCAAATGATAATGTTGTACTAGATAAATCTAATGGCAATGGTAATGGAGGTGATGCTGGTGTAGCTGCCTATGATTTCATAATGCCTGAAATACCTAAGAACAAATTTGATGTTAGGGTTAACGGTATTATAACTTATGATAATGGTGAGCAGGAAAAAGTATCGGTTATTGTTCCTAATACTATACATAGAAAGAAGGATACAAAGCTTTTCTTCAAATATCAGATAGAAAAGTTGAGCTTTTAAACTATATTTTTTTACTTTTGCCACACATTAGAAAGTAAAAATTAATTTGAAACAAGACAGTTATGACAAGTTTGACGTTCTCTTTGACTGCAGTAAAGTTTCTAAAGTTTACAAGCCTTACAACATATAACGCCAATAACGAGCTTGAGAAAAGCTTGCGTACTCAGTACCAAGGCAATCAGATCATTAAAACTCAAACTATCTATCACTACGATGCCTTTGGACGGCGTATTGCCAAACAGAGTGAAGTACGTCAACTAAGCAATCATCAAGGACAACTGACTCAAAATAGTAAGACCCAGTATAAGCACACCCATATGCTCTGGGATAGTGATCTGCCTATTCAAGAATACTCAGATACGCACGTCTATACCACCATCTACGATCAAGGCAGCTTTGTCCCTATTGCTAGATTGATGTGGCTACGTGATGATCTACCAAAAGTGGCTAATGATGATCTAGAAAGTTTAGATGATGAAAATAACGCAATACAGGTCTATCACTACCATAATGATCAACTCGGTACACCGAATGAGCTGACTAATGAGAAGGGCGAGGTAGTTTGGTTGGCTGACTATCAGGCATGGGGCAATACTGCAAAAGTGGTATGGCAAGAGGAGCAATTTGATCAAATACAAGTATCAAGCAGTGAGCTACAGCCTATCAGATTCCAAGGTCAACACTTTGATGAAGAGACAGGATTGCACTATAACCGTTTTCGCTACTATGATCCTGATATGGGAATGTTTACTACAAGAGATCCGATAGGGCTGATGGGTGGTGATAATGTGTTCCAGTATGCACCGAATCCGATAGGTTGGGTTGATCCGTTGGGGTTAAGAGGTGGCCTTAGCCGTGGCAGTATAAGTAAGGCGGAAGGAATGAACCAGGCAAGAGTCATGAACGGTGATGGCCCTTTGTGTAATATTCTGGGTATAGGATGTAATGATGATCACTTCAAATGTACCAGTGCAACTTATCCAAAAAAAGATGGTACTAAAGCTACTGTAGATTATGAAAGTGTTAAACCCGCAGCGATACCTACAGGTGTATTGTGGCCACCAACACCTTCATACGTGGAAGCTCAAGGTGGAAAATGTGATAAAACGAAGGTGAGGGAAGGTAGTGGATATATAATAAAATAATAGTTATATTTTTTTGATTAATGAGGGATTATGTTTAAGAAAGTTACGATATTTTTAATTATTTTTGGTTTTACTCATGGATGTTTTATGTCTTATTTAAGAAATAAAGATAAGACGGAAGATGTATATGAAATTCTAAAGAGTAATAAAAATTACTCTTTATTATCCATTAATGAGATTTTAAAAGAAAAAGGTGTTACTGCAGCAAAAGAATATGTGAATAATGATAAGACACATACTGTAGAAGATTATAAAGAGTTTATTGAGGAT
>NZ_CAJHBJ010000079.1:0-2624 GCF_904846595.1 Psychrobacter sp. HII-4
TAATCTCTTACACAGTGTCTAGACACTAAGGTTATACTCATACTCTCAATGCTCATGAATAATTACTTTATTTTATCAACTTTCGTTGGCAGTATTAAGCGGTTATTCAAGATACAAGGTTATACTATCACCAAGACTGGAGAGAAGATATGACCACCAAACGCGGACGCTACAGCCAAGAATTTAAGCTAGAAGCCATTAAACTGGTTGAAGATCAAGGTAGGAAGATACCAGAAGTAGCCAACTCATTAGGTATCGGCAAAACCACCTTAGAGAATTGGGTATATAAATACCGTAAAGAACAGCAAGGTATCATGCCATCAGAAGGCAAAGCCCTAACGCCTGAATTACGGCGTATACAAGAGCTTGAAAAACAGGTCAAGCAGCTTAAGATGGAGCGAGATATATTAAAAAAGGCATCTGCTCTGCTAGCCCAAGACAATCTCAGCGTCTATCGCTAATAACCAAGCTTGCAGAGCATCATAAGCATATTAGCAAACACAAGCTATGTGAACTGTTTGGGGTTGTTAGAAGCAGCTATTACAACAGTACTAAATCTAGGTCTATAGACATTGAACTTATAAGGCTCAAAGCCTTAATCAGAGAAGTATTTGAGCAGTCAAATGGCTCGGCTGGTGCAAGGACGGTATCTGCTATCGTCACGCATCAACATGACATTAAACTCACACGCTACAGAGCAGGTAAGCTGATGGCACAAATGGGGTTGATTAGTCGACAGATAAAATCACATAAGTACAGGTGTTGTGAAAAATTCCATAAAGTTTATGGAAACATACTAGACCGTCAGTTTGCGCCCACTGCACCAAACCAAGTGTGGACAGGTGATGTTACTTATATTCGTATCAAAGGTGGATGGTGTTATTTAGCCATCGTTATGGATTTATATGCTCGACGTATTGTTGGTTTTGCCTTGTCAGATAGCCCGAATACTCAGCTGACCACATCTGCACTAAAAATGGCATATCACATAAGACTTGAGCCTAAAGGCGTGCTGTTTCATTCAGATCAAGGCAGTCATTATACCAGTGAAGAGTATGCTAAATGCGTAGCCAAGTGCAATGGTATGTCGCATAGTATGAGCCGACGAGGCAACTGTTGGGACAATGCACCTACAGAGAGGTTCTTTAGAAGCTTTAAGACAGAGTGGATGCCAAAAAACGGCTATGACAATATTGATGAGGCTCGGCAGGCAGTAAATGATTATATTTGGGGCTATTATCAAAGTGTAAGACCACACAGCTTTAATGAGTATTTAACACCGAGCGAGAAAGAGAGACTTTATTTCAACACAAACCTCTTAAGTACTGTCTAAAAATATTTGACCACTACACTTCAACACAAAAACCAGGGTGGCAAATTATAAAACCTGGTAGAAGAAAGCCAACACATAAAGGGCAAACACAATGAAATTTTATTCAAAAAATAGCGATCAAGAATATTTTAGCGAGTTTTGGGCACCTCAAAAAAAATTTTTAGAAGATGAAGGTGGCGAGCTACTAACAACAGACGAAGCTAATATGCATCCATTTGATGATCTAATAGTAAAAGGCTCTAAAGGAATTACTGAAACTGATGCGATGAAACCAAGACTAAGCGAAGATTACCACTACTTCTGCATACCATATGAACTTGGTGAAGAAATAAAAGATAGTTTAGAGCCTGAAAAAATAATTACTAATCTGATTAACGATAACTTAGAGACGCCTATTTTTATAGTATCTACAGACGCAAGTTTTGGTTGTTTTGCTAAGTGTCAATATATAAATGAAGATATAATTTGGAACTTTGCATCCCCTCATCTAAATACTCCTTTTTTAATCTTCAATGAAAAAAAAGAAGTGTTTGCCTTAATAGACTATGACTTGCCTTTGCAGATTATTGGTTATCAGCACTCTATTGTAGATAAACACAATTACATAGCCAATCAAGTGGGTCAAAGTAGTTGGGACACGGTCTTTGATAGATATGCCAGCTACATCAACATGCCCCATCTTTTTGATGAATACTACAGATTTTTATTGCCTAAAGAGGTAGTTAAGGCTCTGGAATCAATGGTAATAGCTCCTCCAAACCGACCAAATCAATGAATAGAATACGCTAAAACGCTCTAACCCCTAGATACTTTAGCAGTAGCATAACCTTAGTGCCTACTCGCACTTACCATGATGGTTGAGAATAACTTATGCGTTTGAACCGTTTATTTGTTGTAAATACCCCATTCTTAACACAACATCATCGTAGAATAATTAAGCCACCTGTCTGTACTCAGCAGGTGTCATATCATTAAGTGAATCATGGGGTCTTTCGTTGTTATAAACCTTGATCCATTCCTCAGTCAGTTGAGTAACTTCGTTTAAATTATTAAAAAGATAACAGTCTAAAACCTCATTGCGGTAACTGCGATTAAACCGTTCAATATAAGCATTCTGATAAGGACAGCCAGGCTCAATATAATCAATATAGATGCCATGAGCTGAGAGACCATCCCGAATTCTGTGTAACTGCGATTTAGATTAAATGTCTGCTGATACGGTCATCGAACATAATCATAAAGCGATTGAGCGCCGCCGTCCAGTTTCGAATCGGCATTGACCACCTTGACG
>NZ_CAJHBJ010000080.1:0-2620 GCF_904846595.1 Psychrobacter sp. HII-4
TATCATGAACACCGCTGTCGGCATCATGCAGACTGAACAAGTGGGCCGCATCAAAAAAACCTTTGTGGGTAAAAGCTATAGTATCACCGCAGGAGATGAGTTTAAGATCACCGTCGGCAAATCCTCATTGGTTATGAATGCCGATGGCAGTATCATCATTACCGGTTCCAGCATCATCACGCAAGCAGAAAAAGAGAATAAGGTCATTGGTAAGGATGTGCTGATTAATCCGCCGGGGGGTGGTGCGGGGGGTGGGGATGATGAATATGATTATGAAGAAGGAAGTATAATACCGGGTACTAATACTACTGTTGGTGATCCTGTCGAAGGCGGTGGGGGTGACACATGGACAGCTGAACAATGGGAGAGACAAGCTAGTAATATAAACAAAAATGTCATGAATAATAATGGATCTATACATAGCGGCTCTATGCCCGCGTATCAGCAACAACAAAATCAAAAAACTGCTGATGCAGTAATGACCGCTGCCAGTGTTGTACCTATTGGTAGAGTAGGTCAAACCGTTCATAAAGGTTCTAAAGTTTTGAAGGCGGCTAGAGCTACTAAAGCTGCTAATTTAAAACTACTTAATGCAATAAATAAGGAAAGAGCGCTTGCACAGAAAGCTAATTGGAAAAAGCCAGACGGTAGTATTTGGTGGCCAGATAATACAAAGGGTTTTGACAAAGTTCCAGGTACTTTAACAACACATAATTATCGTAAAGGGCAAGGCTTTAGTAGGTACTCTGACTATGCACCTAAGGATGATAGAGGTGCTTACGTTTCTCCTAAAGGGACTACTTTTTCTGAAAGAGCGATGTACGGCAAAGAGTCAGACTATATTGAAAGACAGTTTGAAGTGCTTAAGGACATTCCTGCTGCTAATAGGAGTCAAGCCACTCCATGGTTTGACCAACGTGGTATGGGTATGCAAGATCAACTACCTATGCCGATCAAAGATCTAATTAAAGACGGATATATTAAATATTTGGAGTGATGTAATGACAAAATACGATAAGCACTTTTTTGAACATTTCGATATCGATATGAATAGAGTTGGTACACTCACAAACACTATCACATCAGAAGGTGTGGGAGTTGAAAAGTATAAGAAGCAATATATTATTTTTCAGAGGACATCATTAATTAAAGAATATGTCAGCACATTTGATGATGATATATTCAATCTGATGGTATTCAAAGATCAGTATAGAGATTCTAATAAGCCGCTTCCTAGTCTGCCTTCTAAAGAATTCATACGGCAATATCAAACAAGCTTAATTGAACTGAACTATGATAATAGTATGTATCAAGACGCCTTATCCATACTACGCGATAACGATATCTCCTCATATAGTCAGATGGTTAACCTAGTAGTAGGTTCCAGAAATTTAGTAGGTGCTCAGTATATAAAGTCTTCTTCTTTTGGTGAAAATCTTGAAGAGTGGTATTTTGGTGATATCCATCAATATGATGGGTATAAGTTCAGGTTGAATAGCGAAGGTTTTTGGGAGCTAATGCATATCGAAAAGGGAAATGGAAAAGCTATAATTACCTTTTATGATATAAAATATGTCTATTATTATTTATTAAATTTTTATTTCGCTGTATTATAAATCTAATTATAGGGAAAATATATGTCAAATATCGAGTATTGGAAAAAAGGTGATTCAAAAGTCTTATCAGTTGATGGTATTAATGGATATCCTGTAATACGAGAGATGTCAGAAAACCAGAAAAAAGAAATTGATAATCATTCTCTAGATTTTATCAATGATCAATTATTTATGCATTATTGGGCAGATGATATTGAGCATAACGAAGAGGATCCAGTGTGGCAAAACACCTCGTTGTATTTTTGGAAAGCTGAAGAGCCTTTTCCTAATAAAGCATTACCACCCACGTTTGAGAACTTTGAAAAAAGATTTTTTGTACTAAATAAAACTATCACGATAGAAGTTTCTTTAGCCACACCCTGGTTTGATCAGCCAGGGCTTGGAGAAAAACACGTGGCTGTAATAGATCATGAAATGATTCCGTTATTGGATTTGTATAGAGCGAATGTTATCAACTATGTTGAGGTGATTGAAACATTATATTCAAAATATCTCAGTGACAGTAAGTATGGCTTTTTAGTTGATCAAAGAATAGTAAGCCTAGAGAATAGTAAGCTATATTTGGATGGTCAAGATATTCCTTATCATATTGCTTATAGTATTGGCGGTATCCATCTAGTAAAGGTAGAATCCAATACTAATATTGTATAGACATGAACTCAATGAGCATTACAAAACTAAAGAAATTAAATCTGTCATTAACAACAGTCCTAGCCCTATCAACTGGACTAGCCATTTCTGCCTGTTCAGCCGAATCTGCTAATGAAGCTACTCAATACTCAGTACAATCAATCGAAAATAGTGACAGTAGAGACTTTGAGTCAGTTTATGCCGAAGCCAACCAAGGCGACCCACAAGCCCAGTTTCAACTAGGTAGTATGTATGAAAACGGTGAAGGTGTCAGTCAAGATAAAACTAAAGCTGCAGACTGGTATCGAAAATCTGCAGAGCAGGGGTTTGCTGATGGGCAAAATGCGTTAGCCAAACTGTATTACTTTATTACT
>NZ_CAJHBJ010000081.1:0-2173 GCF_904846595.1 Psychrobacter sp. HII-4
TCTTCTGTAAGCTGAAAGATTTCAAGAAAATTGCCATGCGTGCTGAAAAAACAGATGAGTCGTTTGCTGCTAATATCTATTTAGCAGCGACGATTATCCATTTACGGTAATTGTCAACACACCCTAGTTGAAACTGGGCTTGTGGGTCGCCTTGGTTAGCTTCAGCATAGATTGATTCAAAATCTTTGCTATCACTTTTATTTATTGGTTGAGCTAAATGTTGGCTGGTTTCATTTGTAGCGTCTGTTGAGCAAGCAGAAATGACTAGGCCATTTGATAGAGCTAGAACTACTACTAATGATAATTTCGATATTCTAAGTTTTAAATTGCTCATAGATTTTTCTCGTTTATAACTTTAAAACTGAGTATGATTCTGTTGTTATATAAGTATATCATTTATCTACTGACTTATACTCTCTAACAGCCGAACAGTAAAATCTTTGGATTCTTTTTTATACGGTAAAAGATAAGTTGTTTCATTACTTTTTATACCAATATAATCAAAGTCATACTTTTTGTATACTTTTTCACCAAAAGAACCTGTATTTTCGAAGTCTATTTTCTTACTATCTAGAATCAACGTAAAACTTTCTAGCTTTAAAACCTTGCCATTAAATAGTTTAATTTCTAAATTTTTATCTACATTTATATTTTTAATAAACCTTCTACCTTTTACAAAGTATATTTTATAAAAAGAGACTGGAAATTCATAAACGCACAGAACCCATGGAAGAAAATAGTATAATGAGATATCTATGTTGAAAAAAGTGACAACCTTTTGGTTAGAGTTAAAAAAAGCATGCGTTAATCCTATTAAACAAACCAAGAAGAAAAAATTTATATATATTTCTTGATAATAAGAACTTATGCATTTTTTATTTATTATATGAGCATATCCGTTAAAACTTTCACCTTTAAACATAAAATGTTCCAAATTACTTTTCAAAAATCTAAATTTTTAAGTTATTAGAAATTAATCTCTGACAGTAAAATAAGATAAAACTTTATTTTTTGCGATTCTTATTATCAGGACTTAGAAAAGGCTCGTAGCCTAAAGATTCCCACGGGTCAGAACGATCTGAAGCAGGGTTGAATGGTTTAACTTCTTTAAGCTCAGATAATTCAGGAGCAACAGCTGTTGCAGCTGCTTGTGCTATATCACCAGTCATGCCTAGATTGAACGGTTTTAGTAGTCCTCCCGTTGCAGCATTTACAGCCATTGGCGCTATATCAGCTTTACCTTCAACCGCATATTGAGTTAATCCAGTACCTACGCCTCCAACCACTGCAGTCTGTACAGCCGTTTTTGCAAAAGCTGAAGAGCCTCCCGTTAGAGCGCCGCCAATTGTGTTAATACTAGCGTCAGCTAGTTTCCAATCATCGACGTCTGTCATCAACCCGTATGAGCCTAACCCAAGAGCTCCTCCGGTTGATGCACTACTAGCTACGCCAGCTGGTAATGCGGCTGTAGCTCCATATGCTGCTGCTACACCTTCCTTTGCTAAAGCCCCAACATAAGGACCGTAACCAGCAATAGCAGCGCCTGCGTAAGTGACATTCCTCATATCACTCTGCAAATTGGATTGTGCAATTACCTTTGGATCTTTGGCAGCAAGTCTAGCATGAGCAGGAAACGCTACAGCAATTGGATCTACTGCAAAATTTGATTTATTGTCTGGGATAGGCTTAAGAACCATATCATTTACACGTCCATCCCAAACATATTTATAACCTTCTGGTGGCTTATCATATGGACTTGGATTGTAATTTCCAAAACCTGACAATCCCCCGCCCCCTTGATTAGGGTCATTAGAATGAGTATTGCCCGCTATCAAGCTCCCATCAGCTTCAGTATCATCTACACGACCAAAAGAGCCAGCTCTATCTAAAGGCCCTTGTTTTAATGCCGCTAACGCACTTGGCAAGCCATTAGGATTAGTAGCTTGGCTAGATGGAACAGGTGCAGCAACAGAGGTACTTGGCTCTTCCACCTGACTATTACTCGCCCCCGGCGGATTAATCAGCACATCCTTGCCAATCACCTTGTTCTCCCCCTCAGCTTGGGTGATGATACTCGATCCTGTGATGATGATACTGCCATCGGCGTTCATGACCAGTGAGGATTTGCCGACAGTGATCTTAAACTCATCTCCTGCGGTGATACTATAGCTTT
>NZ_CAJHBJ010000082.1:0-1971 GCF_904846595.1 Psychrobacter sp. HII-4
CGTCAAGGTGGTCAATGCCGATTCGAAACTGGACGGCGGCGCTCAATCGCTTTATGATTATGTTCGATGACCGTATCAGCAGACATTTAATCTAAATCGCAGTTACACAGAATTCGGGATGGTCTCTATTGAACCTCTGATGTCACCTCGACGTCGATATTGCCGCGCGTGGCTTTTGAATATGGGCAGACTTGGTGGGCTTTTTCGACCAGCTTTTGGAACTCATCAGCAGATAGCTCAGTGTTTTTGCCAATCACGTGGATTTTTGCCGCCAGCTCATAGTCATGCCCTTCGCCTTGCATCAGATCCACTTCTACTTCGGTGGTGGAGTCAAATTTGGCTTTTTCCATTTGTTTGACCGCGCCTAATGCGCCATCAAAACAAGCGCTGTAACCCATGGCAAATAGCTGCTCTGGGTTATTGCCGTCTTTGCCAGAGCCGGGCGGTACCATATTGATACTCAGATCGCTATCAGCGAGACTGGCTGAGCCTGCACGGCCGCCGGTGGTTGTACCTTTAGTAGAATATAAGGTTTTCATAACACATCCTTTGTCGTTGGTTTTGTCGCTCGTGGTGAGCTTTATTGATTTAGAGACTATTGTATTAAAATTGATTTAGAAACTTATGTATTAAAGACTTATATAAATACGATTGTAGGTGCGAGCGTCGAATAAAGGCTGGTAAGCTCGTATTGTTTTTATCCATGGTAGCAAGCTATTTGATGCGCACAATGGGTCAGGCGTAAACATATATAAAAAGTTTGTAAATATACAAACAGTGTGCGCATAACAAAACAGCGTTGATATATAAATAATGAGGGTATTGAGGTAAACTAATCACATCAATATCGCTGTTTGATCCTCAGTATAGATGACAACAAATGGCAATCGACCTGACCATGACAAGGATACTACTTAATGTTAATGAGCAACTCTATAAAAAAACGGATGGTGATTCCCAGCGTATTGTCTGTGTTGGCGCTGACGATGGTTGGCTGTGAAGAAGACGATGGTGTGTATGGTTCGGGGAATAGTAACGAGCTTGAAATCAATCATTTTGAGCGCGTAAACAATAACATCGCACGTATTGAGATTGAATATAGTGATGGAGAGCGTGATATTGATGTCACAAACATCAAAGGTGCGCTGAGCTCGCCAAATATTAATGATTTACCAGTTGCAACCGTGTTAGGAAACAACTTTGAAGGCACCCTCGAAGATCGCTATATTGAAGTCGATGGCCGCACAGTAAAACGTCCTATCTATGAGAAGGGCAGTAATAAACAATTGAACTATCAAATACGCTATAGAACGTTGAGCCTATCAGGAACAGATGCTAGTAGCTACCAAAAAGGCAATCGTCCTAGTGATGATCGTGGTATTTTCACTGATTTGAATAATTTTACCAATATTCCTACAAATGCTAGCTTCCCTACTGGTTCCGTGTGTTATATCCCTGTGACTAAGAGCGAAGAAGCGTTTTTTGTGTTCAATGATAAAAACAAAACACGATATCAAACCCTAGAAGACTGGATTGAGGTAAATGAGGATAGGTTTGGTGACAATCAGCGATATTCCACTACCACAGTCAAGGTAGGTAAAGATAATAATGCTCGTGCGGCTCAGGTGACGTTTTTTGCTACCGATGAGCGGCCTGAATATAACTACTATGGTGCCGAATATGGCAAGTCGGTTTTTGATGCAAACTATATCAACAAAAATGAACAGCGACCTAATGAAGACAGCTTTCGCGGCGTAGTCGATTGCACGTTGGTCAATGACGTAGCGGCTGACTTTTTAGAACAAGAAATCAAACGCTATTATTAAAAAAAGCCCATAATTTAGGGAGACCATCCCGAATTCTGTGTAACTGCGATTTAGATTAAATGTCTGCTGATACGGTCATCGAACATAATCATAAAGCGATTGAGCGCCGCCGTCCAGTTTCGAATCGGCATTGACCACCTTGACG
>NZ_CAJHBJ010000083.1:0-1969 GCF_904846595.1 Psychrobacter sp. HII-4
CTGATTTGAACCCTATCGAGAAGAAGTGGGCACAGGCTAAGTTTCTGCGCCAAGGGTGGATGGAGAATAATTTACCTAAACTGTTTCATGATATGGGCTGTATCGATTTTATAAAGATTTAACTATAATAAAGACTGCTTTTGAGTTATGACCATGACCACACCGAGAACAATACCAAAACATAAGGTTAGAAGATAATACACCATATAACTAAGCGTATTTATGAATGCAAAAAACATGCTGTTTAAAGTAATGATTAATATCGCAGCGATAGTACCGCCAAACAGCTCTCGATATTTTTTATTAAAAATCTTAAAGGCCACCAACGGTATCGCGATACCAAATAAGCCAAATATAGCACCCCAAATACCTGCCATGTCCATATCAAAATATAGTAGCCCTAAAATATTAGAAAAAATACCACATATAAAAAAGGCCATCGAAAAACGTAAAGAACCCAATACTTTTTCTAAAATATGACCTGTCGCAAAAAGCATTCCCAGACTCATTACTAAATGCATAATTCCTACATGCACAAAAAGTGCTGTGACTACCCGCCAATATTTGCCAGCTTGCAGCGCGTCTATCGGCAACCCACCTACACTATTTACCTGTCTAGATAAAGGGTCAATGATATCCATACCCATGAATACGGTCAGTATAAATGCACCGATACAGCTCAATATCAACACCAACGTCGCAGGCCGCTCTTTATTACTTCTAAACCAAACTACTAGGCTTTTTGATACATCACTTACTGGTGCTCGTTTTTTTACAGGCTTTTGTTTTTGTATATGTTTCTGCCTAGATTTCTTTTCTTGACTATCAAACTCTGCTGCGAGAACGAGCAACAAGCACAGCACCATACCAATAAAAAATGAGCCAAACCCCCAAACGAAATCACGATCTAAACTGTCAGCGAATATATTTGATTCAGGGACTAACACTAAGGCTGGTAAATTAGACTGCTTATTAGCTGTAGAAATCGTGTATAAGTAAGCACTTCTATCATTTGATGACTTTAGCTTTCTAAAATAGTTGATATTAGAGAAATCTTCGGCGGCATACTTATGGCGCGACTCATTAATAAACGCTGAGTATTGAAGGTCTTTGATGCTTCGCTCTTCTCGATTGTCGTAGCTTGTATAGTAGCTAGAACCTAGCCAGACATTCTCAGCGCCTATAAATGGCGTAACAACGTAATAATAAATATGCAGTGTTGAGTCAAAGTATCGTCTATTGGCTACTCGTGTCTCTATATAAGCAATTCTCTCTGACTTTAGTGGTTCAAAATCGTCCACTCTGAAGTATTTTTGTTTTGGATAATGACGAATATCGTTCAAGCTGGCTACTTCAATAACCTTGTAAGCAGCCTTAGACAAATAGTTTTGGCTAATCAAAAGCGGTATCACTAATGCTAAAACCATCGTTATAAAAAAGTAGCCTGAACTACTACGTTTAACCCACTTTAAGGTCAAATGCTCGTACCTCGGCCACATCCAAATACCGACGACTGAAATAGATAAAAGGAGCGGAATGCCAAAATTCCAGTAGCCTTCCTTTAAAGGCAGAATATCTAGATAAATATCAAGCAACCAGCGTAAAGCCCCAAAAAGCGAGACCATCCCGAATTCTGTGTAACTGCGATTTAGATTAAATGTCTGCTGATACGGTCATCGAACATAATCATAAAGCGATTGAGCGCCGCCGTCCAGTTTCGAATCGGCATTGACCACCTTGACGACGCCTGCTGAGTTGCCAAATAAACCACCTTGAACGCCGCTTGATCAGACGGGAACACTTTACGCTTATTCACTGCTGTCCGAATGACGCTGTTTAGCGACTCAATAGCATTGGTGGTATAAATCGCTTTTCTGATGTCTTTTGGGTAGTTAAAGAACACTGTTAAGCCCTCCCAGTTATTGCGCCAAGACTTGACCACGTGCGGGTATTTCTCGCCCCACACGTG
>NZ_CAJHBJ010000084.1:0-1896 GCF_904846595.1 Psychrobacter sp. HII-4
CGATACAGGGTTTACCTATCGGTGCATAGCCATGAGAACGAATGGTTTCAGCCTCAAAGCCGCTTTCATCCATGTACACAATGGGATAGCCTTGCTGCATAAAACTATTGAGCTTACTCTGATACGCTGCTCTTTTTATTGGACACGCTTTTGGATGCTCTAAGGTCTTTTTTTTGACTGATACCAAGGCGCTTTAGGGCAATATCAATGCCTGACTTGCTACAGCCTAAACGTTGAGCTCGCTCGTACATGTAATCGTCTGGATACTGCGCGACGTCTTTGAGAAGTGCTTCATTTGGTATTTTACTGGGTGGCTTATTCCGAGTTTGTTTGATACTTGGGTTTTTCAGCCAACGCTGTAAAGTGGTTTTGCTGATGTCATAGAAAATACAAGCTTGACGAATGCTCATGTCTTTGTCTTTGACGCTTTTTATAACTTGCGTTCGAAAGTCTGCTGAGTAAGTCATAATGATTATATCTTTCTCTTTATTTTAAAAGCATTGTATCTTATTTATAAAAGACTGACTATAACTATTTATTTCTTGAAGGTTTGGTTAATAAGTATTTTTAATTTTTCTGAAAACTTCAATGTTGATTGCTTATCTCCTTCCATTCCTATTGAATTCGTTTCGATAACCCAAAGATAATCAAAAATTTCCTGAGAACTAGGATTATTACTCAAAAAACAACATAGTTCAGGTATGTAGGCATCGTATTCTCCAAGATCATTTGTAAGGTTTGAAACTCCTATAGGATCCCATTCATTATGAACAGCTTTTCTTACTTCTGAATACAATGATTTTTCAGTTTTTTTTATCATTTTAATTAACTCCTGTTATCACAGTTATTACTTTAGGGGCTGTCCTAAATAAGCAAAATTATTTAGGACAGCACTATGAGAAAGAGTAAACTCAGTTGGTATAAACAAAACAGACTAATCGAGTTATTTGTTGCCGGTTCTACCGCCAGAACAGCATCAAGCTTAGTTGGTTTTAATATAGTCTAATCCAAATAAAACCGATACAATCCTATTAACAATTGCATTTAATGAAATAAACCATGACTTATTCAATCGACTATCGCAAACAGGTACTTGAGCTATGCTGAATAAACCGTACAACTAAACTTGGTAAACTAAGCGTATTAACCGGAGTTTATCATGACCAAGAAAGTAAGAACTTACAGTGACGAATTTAAAGCCGAGGCTGTTAAAAAGATATAGTCAGTCTAGAATAAAAGAGATACAACCCATATCATGAAACAGCTTAGGTAGATTATTCTCCATCCAGCCTTGACGTAGAAATTTTGCCTGCGCCCACTTCTTTTCAATGGGATTTAGGTCAGGGCTGTAGGGTGGCAACCAAAGAATACGATGGCCATGTCTGTTCAGTAGTTTTTGAATGCATTTGTTCTTATGAAATCTAGCATTGTCCATCACGATCACACATTTTGTTTTAAGACTTGGTATTAGCGTGTGTTTGCACCAGTGGTAGAATATACTGCTGTTAATATTTTGCTCAAAGTAATCTAAGGCAAATAACATTTTTTCATAGAGCGCACCAATAACGTTAGTGCGCTTTCTTGCTTGCCAGTTATAGCTGTCGATACAGGGTTTACCTATCGGTGCATAGCCATGAGAACGAATGGTTTCAGCCTCAAAGCCGCTTTCATCCATGTACACAATGGGATAGCCTTGCTGCATAAAACTATTGAGCTTACTCTGATACGCCGCTCTTTTTATTGGACACGCTTTTGGATGCTCTAAGGTCTTTTTTTTGACTGATACCAAGGCGCTTTAGGGCAATATCAATGCC
Source organism: Psychrobacter sp. HII-4 (assembly GCF_904846595.1). Taxonomy (NCBI): domain Bacteria; kingdom Pseudomonadati; phylum Pseudomonadota; class Gammaproteobacteria; order Moraxellales; family Moraxellaceae; genus Psychrobacter; species Psychrobacter sp. HII-4. Next base: position 1,815 of record NZ_CAJHBJ010000084.1, read on the forward strand.
TGACTTGCTACAGCCTAAACGTTGAGCTCGCTCGTACATGTAATCGTCTGGATACTGCGCGACGTCTTTGAGAAGTGCTTCA
>NZ_CAJHBJ010000085.1:0-1868 GCF_904846595.1 Psychrobacter sp. HII-4
AACCCTATAAAATACCAGATGACGTGCTACTTAATTATGTTAAAGAACATCCTGATGATTACCAGTATGAGCGAGCCCGTCGTCTAAACTGTAGTAAAACAGGCATTCATCATGCCCTAAAGCGGCTAGGCATCAGTCAAAAAAAAGACATTAGAGCATCCAAAAGCTTGCCCAATAAAAAGAGCGGTGTATCAGGGAAAGCTTGATAACTTTAAACAGCAAGGCTATACCATCGTTTATATGGATGAAAGTGGCTTTTGAGTCTGAAACCATTCGCTCTCATGGTTATGTACCGATTGGTAAGCCTTGTATCGATAACTACAACTGGCAAGGTAAAAAGCGAACCAACGTTATCGGTGCTCTATATGAAAAGATGCTGTTTGCGCTTGATTACTTTGAGACAAACATCAACAGCATCGTCTTCTATCACTGGTGCAAACACAAGCTAATCCCAAATCTTAAAACAAAATGCGTGATTGTCATGGATAACGCCAGATTTCCTAAGAGCAAACGCATTCAAAAGCTACTAAACAGGCACGGGCATCGTATTCTATGGTTGCCGCCGTACAGCCCAGACCTAAACCCTATCGAAAAGAAATGGGCTCAAGTGAAGTTTCTACGCCAAGGCTGGATGGAAAATGACTTATCCAAATTGTTTTATGATGTTTGTCCAAGCTATAACACTTTTGCTTTGAATTGACTATATTAAATTGAAGCGGATGAGATGTTAACATACCAAGTAAACTGCCTTCTCTAAACGCCTCACCTGTTGCCAGAAAGTCTTCCGTTTGATTCTTGATTATATCAAACCATTTATAATTAGGGTTTTCGAAGTTGTCTTTGATATATTCCCATGAGAGCTCCAGATGATCTTGGGTTTTGACGATACTGGCTTCTTCATAACCTTTTGAGGCATCATTTGCCCAGCGGAACTCGCTACCTGGGGTAAATACTTTAAAACGAGCAACGCTATCATGATTAAGTCACCTTCAGAATATCCGCCCCCGATGTCTGAATGTGCGCCTAAAAAGCCGCGTTCGACTCGACTGGCGGAATATGCGTATCTATTAATTTACTACTAAATAAGACAAAACCAGATACATTAGGTATCTGGTTTTGTCTTATACAATATTTGCTAATTCATAGGCATATTCTTTGAATACTCATCTTCCCATTTAAAATGCTCATCGATTGTTAAGTTGTCGTTTTCATCTAAAAACATTTCAATAGTTAAGACTTTATCTTTATTATATGGGTAGATACTTGGATAAATGATAGCACTGTTACCAATCGGAATAACAATACCTATAGGGCGACCTTCAGGACTTTTCCATCTGTATTTTTCAAGAATCTGCTTGGGTTTGATCGTAAAGGTACGCCATGAGGACTCTGGTAGCGCATCCAAAGCTTCTTGCCTTCTTGTGACCCCTTCATCTACCCAGCGTTCTTCACTAACTTGTTCATCATTTGGATTATAATAAATGGTAAATGGTTTCTCTTCTGGGTAAAACTTGCTTTTGCCATAATAGGTTAGTTTATCTTCATCGTATGGCAACCAAGGGGTATATTCTATAGTTATTTCCTTTGGTATTTTCCCTTTGAAATAGCAACGACTTGCCCAAGATGAATAAGGCCGTTCATTGTTATCCGACATGTACGTACATAGATTTAGGTTGTCGTTATTTTTAACAAAGTACATTTTGTCTTGAGCAGATGAAAACTCTAACCAAAGCTCCGTTTCTGAGAGTTTCCCAAACTTTGTGTAACTGCTTATAATCCACTAACCGGAGAATAAGCAATGACTAAGCAAACCGACCTTAAAAAACTTGCCCAGCAAATGGCTAGCAGCATGAAAAGCTTTGATGACA
>NZ_CAJHBJ010000086.1:0-1635 GCF_904846595.1 Psychrobacter sp. HII-4
GTCATCAAAGCTTTTCATGCTGCTAGCCATTTGCTGGGCAAGTTTTTTAAGGTCGGTTTGCTTAGTCATTGCTTATTCTCCGGTTAGTGGATTATAAGCAGTTACACAAAGTTTGGGAAACTCTCAAATATAATGGTTCTTTGTAAAGTCTTTCTAATCTAATTTCTAAAACTTGAATCGTTTTATATACATCGGCTTTTTTACTTTCATTCTTAAAATGCAAAACTTGTTCTTGTGCAGCTAATCTAGATTGAGCTATTTCATCTCTAGTAGCTTCTAATTCACGATTTTGAAGAATAATTGTAATAAGAAGTGCCAGTAAAGCAAAAAAACTTAATATTGGGTTCAAAGTTCCGCCAACAAAATCACCGAATGTTCCCCAATACTCAGGTTGCGATGTGAATTTTCCATTAAAATTTGAAAAGTACAGTATGAAGACAGCAGCCATTACCACTATAGCTGATATAAAAATTTTAAATAATACGCTAATCAGTTTACTAGATGTCATTGTCTGAATTTTATTCTTCAATTAAATCCTTCCTTTTAAATTTAAGATTTTCTTACAACTGCTTTACTTTCTAAAATGAATAACTGGTTTATTAGCATGAATTCTCGAATTTCGTCGCTTAGATTATGTTTAGGTTCTTGATGTGCCCGATTATTACGATAAGCCATAAAAACACCATTAAATAAAGAAGCCCTTCCTTTAGATTCGCCTGACTCTAAGTTCTCCCAATACAAAACCGAATTATCACCTTGAAAGGCTTTTGCAAACAGCTTAGTGCTACTTTCGTTACTTAAACCAGTACGCTCTCTGACGATATCTTCAATTTTTCGGTATCCGCTCATTATTGCGTTATCTGGATTTGTTTCAAACTCCAGTGCTAGCTTAATAAGACGTTTATCAAGTAAAGCCATAGGAATAGTAAGAGGAAACTCACTAAAAATATTAAGTTCACGTTCCTTGTAAAGGTAAGCAGAATCATGCCATCTAGCAGGACGCACTGGCTTTATACTATTGATATATTCCAAATCTTTCACACTTAAACTTGAATTACATATACGTTCAAAAATTGATTTTGAAATAATGTATTCATTAATATTATCTGTATAGTTCCGCAGTAAATTTAACACGAATGCATATCCTTTTGGCCCTTCTCCGTTATAACCTGAAGCAAAACCACCTTTAATGACTGTCTGAATATCATACTCAAGGGTTAGCAATAAGGCATGAGCTTTTGAATAAGGCTCTTCAAAAGTAAGTATTTTGACTTCATGTATTTTTTCGCCAGCATGAATTAGGTTTATAACTGCTTTTTTACATTCTTGCGTAATACCACTTTCACCTAAGTATTGAATACCTGCTAATTTAGCCTTCACTATTGCTCCTCAGTCATTAACCTAAGAAAGAATATAATAGTTTTTGGTAGAAATATACAGACAAAAAAAGCCCCCTTAACAATTAAGTTAAGGGGGCTTTTAGGGAATAGGGAGCTGACGATGACCTACTCTCACATGGCCGGAGCCACACTACCATTGGCGCAACGATGTTTCACTTCTGAGTTCGGGAAGGGATCAGGTGGTGCCATCGTGCTATTGTCGTCAGCAAAGGGGGTTAGATATGAGTCTGTGCTA
>NZ_CAJHBJ010000087.1:0-1501 GCF_904846595.1 Psychrobacter sp. HII-4
GTCAAGGTGGTCAATGCCGATTCGAAACTGGACGGCGGCGCTCAATCGCTTTATGATTATGTTCGATGACCGTATCAGCAGACATTTAATCTAAATCGCAGTTACACAGAATTCGGGATGGTCTCCCGTTTCTGCGGTCACTGTTTGTATGAATGCAATGGTCGCTACTGACAATAAAGCAGCCAATCCAATATATGTTTTCTTATTCATATACTTTGCCTTATTATGCCACTACAAGTCGCCTTCTCCATAACCACCGCCGATATCAGAGTGCGTAATAAAAAAGCCAAATACAATAAGTATCTAGCTCTATGAGAAAAATTAAGAACCTTAAGAGCATAACTATTTGGATAACCACCAAGGCACTGCTGGGTCTAAATAAAGTATTCTATCCTCTTCAGTGACACTCATATCATAATGAAACGTAATAGTATAGCCAACTATTGATGCTCGCATCCTATTAATAAGTCCCATGTCATCATGATACTTCTGCATTATTTGCCTTGGATAAATAGTATGGGTATGCCAGTCTATTTCTTGATCCATAGCAGCGCGCTTGGCTTCTCGTACTTTTTCGTATTCAGGTTTGTTAAAGACTTTTGTTCTGAATTCGTCTCTTGCTTCTAACCAGTCATCTAATGTCTTGAAGTCTCTGTCATCTGGTAAATTTTCATAAGCCTCGAAGGGTATGGGAGGAAATCGTTTATCCGCTTCTTCATTCGATAACCAAACACCATAACGAAACTCTATTTTTTCAGGTAAAGGTTTATCTTCATCAAACGCGCAACTTCATGCTAAAAAGTCATCGTTAGTCCCACCCCACCTATGCAGATGACTGGAGTAAGCGACTCAATGATTATTCTTGGTTCTGTATCATATTCAAATGAATCCTTGTCTGACACATCTGTATATATGTACTCTTTTTCTACTTGAATCTTAAGAGTAGGTCCTCTTGCTAATTTATCAGTTAAGCCTGCACTACTAAAAGACATAGAGACCTACTCACACTTATCAGTAGCGATTTTATTAAGCTTGTCACAGCGTTTTTCCTTAATTAGTCTACGATTTACCTTTAACTTTCAAATTACTCAAACCATAGCCATTGTTCTTCAACCATGCAATATAACCCTCACAATGTATTGGTTGACCCCTAAATGAGTTCATAATATATAGTCAGTTCAAAACAAAACTGTCATAAGTTCCAAATCGCTACTGGGATGAATTTTTCGCAGCCTCTGTGTATACAGCACGCAAGGAAAATTTATACCAGTAGTTCTATAACATTTTTAAATTAAATCTACTATATCTACCCCCAAAGGTCCTAGACTAAGTAATTTAGCGAATAAAATACATTCATAAGTTTTAGTTTGACTCCCTCCCCTCCCTAAAGTGAGGGGATTCCTACTAAAGACGGCCAAGCCCGACCGCGAGAATGTTTTTTGCTCCATTAACATCTCTGTTATGGGTCGTTTTACAAGAACGACAAAACCACTCTCTTATA
>NZ_CAJHBJ010000088.1:0-1469 GCF_904846595.1 Psychrobacter sp. HII-4
GTTGTTTATAGGTCTGTTTACCTTGTGTATATTCAGTCCACAATATTTCATTGTTAAGACGTTTGCCACCTAAAAACTGCCGATCACAAGTTAGGCATTTGTACTGTTGTTTTCCTGATTTGTGACCCTTCTTTTTAATGTGTTTTTCACCACAAAAAGGGCAGTTTTTTGATTCATGGCTTTCAATCCTTGCAAATACTTATAGTATATAGCTTTAAGGGCTGTATCAGCCTGAATTTTGTCCATTACACCGGCTTTTACAAAGTTATTCATGAGTCGTATAATTGTAATGCTTAAAACAATAACGAAAATATTACTGTTACAGATAGTAGAACCTTAGCTGAAGAGTTTTCTAAGCAATTTATAGAGCTCTATAAACAACAAAGTTAATAAACGTATGAATATTGACATTAAAGCCCTGTGCTTTAGAGTTCTAGAACAAAGAGTTATGACCAATTAATCTAAAAAGGAGTTTTTAATTTGGTTAAGTGTAGGTTTTAGTTTGCTTAATGGACATGATACATTTACATTTAGGAGTGTAAGTTGATTCAAACATTTGAATATAGTTCTCTGTATTATCTTAATCAATGGTTGTCCTATGATAGAGATTATTGTTTAGCCCTTTCGGGTTCTAATCAAAAAGAAAAATTATCTGCATTGAAAAGTGCAGGAGGGTTTTATAGGGTAGCAAGAAATCTACCAACTGCTTTTGATGAAAAAATTGGTATAGAGCGGTATCAGCCTGTTTTAGATATTATAGATAATTTATCAATTGACCAGTTTGAAAAAGATCCTGTTAAAAAAATATTAGAAATTGAAACTGAAATATCAAATAAATATGGTAACAGAGGTGTGTTATCTTTGACTACGAAATTTCTCTGGCTTAAATTTAAATCTCCAATATTAATATATGATTCACAAGCTCGAATTGCAGTAGGATCTAAAAATGGTGATTTACAAGATTATTATGAGAACTGGCTAGCTGAATTTGAAAATCACAAAAAAGAAATCCAAAGTGTTTGTACAATATTATCTAGTTTAAGTTTATATGCAGTAGATCAAAGGTTTGCTGACAAGAAATACATAGATGAAATAAGTTCAAGTAAATGGTTTCATGAAAGAGTTTTTGATATTTATCTATGGAGCAAAGGGAGCAATGCTTGAAAGCTCACTTCAGTGAAATTTTTACAGTTGACTATCGCTTCGGAGTTATAGGCAATCATTGATTTCTGCTTAGTGGAGCGTTATACAGATTTTTTAAAATATTATAAGCCAAATTAACAACTATTAAGGAGAAGTGTATTACAACTTCAAAAGTAACCTATCAAGGCGACTTGCGTACTATAGTTAAATCTTTATAAAATCGATACAGCCCATATCATGAAACAGTTTAGGTAAATTATTCTCCATCCACCCTTGGCGCAGAAACTTAGCCTGTGCCCACTTCTTCTCGATAGGGTTCAAATCAG
>NZ_CAJHBJ010000089.1:0-1425 GCF_904846595.1 Psychrobacter sp. HII-4
AAATAGATATTGATGATAAATTCGTCTATGGGCATCTCACAACTCCATTGTATTCTTGGTCGAAAACAATAGATTAGTGAGGTGCTCTTCTTTTTTCAATCACTTTCGAAGTTGAGAGTGGGGTAAAATTGCAACGGGGGATAAACTTTTTTGTGCAAAATATAGAATGATGGTCTTTGGCGATTACCCATCTAACCCGCGACGGTCATCAGGGGTAATTGATAAGATTGATAAATACGCAACAATCCCCATAAAGTTAGCAACTTCTCAATGACATAAGCCAGTTATGACTCAAGATACTCAAGCACCAAATACTGACACCCAAACCACCAGCTACAACGACATTCGCCAGCGCTTTTTTATTGAAGACTCGCCTGTACGCGGTGATGTGGTGCGTCTATCGCGCAGCTATGCGACCACGATTGCCCAAAAGCCCTATCCTGAAGCGATTAAACGCTTATTGGGCGAGATGATGACGGCGGCAAGCTTGCTGATCAGCACTGTCAAAATCAACGGTCGTTTGTCTATCCAGCTGCAGTCCTCAGACCCTGAGAGCCTGCTCAATTGGGCGATGGCGGAGTGTGACCAAGACGGCATCATCCGCGCGCTTGCCAGCTGGAAGGCCGACACCGACGCGCAAGCACAAGCGTGGGAGAGCATGACCACAGCCAAAGACGCTTTTGCGGAGCTTGGCGCGATGGGCCAAGGCGTATTGTTTATCAATATTCAGCCTGACGGCGGCGACTCTTATCAAGGTATCGTCGAGCGTAGTCATGACAATTTGGCAGACTGCTTGGCGCACTATCAAAAGCAGTCCGCGCAGATTCCAACGCTGATCAACTTAGCATCAGACGGCCTACAAGCTGGGGGTATTTTGGTACAAATGTTGCCACGTACCGCTGAGGAAACCTTTGAGGTTGAGCAAAACCAAGACGCCGGCATCGATGATGACCTATGGCCGCGCTTAAACGTCCTCACGCGTACGCTAAAAGCAGAAGAGCTGACCACACTCGATACCAGCGAGATTTTATACCGCTTGTATCATGAAGAAAACATCGTGGCACCTGAGCCTGTGGCGCTATCATTTGGCTGTACTTGCTCACGCGAAAAGTGCGAGACAGCCATCGAGCAAATCGGTGAAGCAGAAGCGTTAGATATCGTCGAAGAGCAAGGCGGGACGTTTGAGATGGACTGCGGTTTTTGCGGTGAGATCTATCCGTTTGATAAAGACGATGTGACCGCTATCTTTGCTAAATAGGCGGTATCTGGTAAAACACCTCTCATTGACTTCCTCCCCTCCCTAAAGTGAGGGGATTCCTACTAAAGACGGCCAAGCCCGACCGCGAGAATGTTTTTTGCTCCATTAACATCTCTGTTATGGGTCGTTTTACAAGAACGACAAAACCACTCTCTTATACCAAGCCC
>NZ_CAJHBJ010000090.1:0-1404 GCF_904846595.1 Psychrobacter sp. HII-4
GCTGTCTGTGCAGCGATGCGCAAGCTTGTGCATATCTGTTTCGGTGTGATTAAACATCAGCAGTCTTACCAAGCAAAAGTTGAGCTAATTAGTGCTTGATTTGGCTTTTTTAAGATGGTATCTCTTATCTACTGTCCTATTTCATTATGCCACTACAGCAAAACGCTTATGTTGAACGATTTAATAAGACAGTGCGTTATGATTGGCTGAATCAAGAACTGTTTGATAGTTTAGATCAAGTACGGCACCAGGCTGAAGCTTGGCTGTATCACTATAATAACGAGAGCCCCAATATGGGTAATGGTGGCTTTACGCCGATTCAGAAACTTAATATGGCAGCTTAGTTCTACTTATTTGGTGTTTTAAATTTGGGGGTGTTTACGTTTATATGGATGAAAGCGGCTTTGAGAGTCAGACCACTCGTTCTCATGGTTATGCACCGATTGGTAAGCCTTGTATCGATAGCTACAACTGGCAAGGTAAAAAGCGAACCAACGTTATCGGTGCTCTGTATAACAAGATGCTGTTTGCCTTAGATTACTTTGAGACAAACATCAACAGCATCGTCTTCTATCACTGGTGCAAACAAACCCTAATCCCAAGTCTTAAAACAAAATGCGTGATTGTGATGGATAACGCCAAATTTCATAAGAGTAAGCGTATTCAAAAGCTACTAAACAGGCACGGGCATCGTATTCTTTGGTTGCCGCCGTACAGCCCAGACCTAAACCCTATCGAAAAGAAATGGGCTCAAGTGAAGTTTCTACGCCAAGGCTGGATGGAAAATGACTTATCCAAATTGTTTTATGATGTTTGTCCTAACCATAACAATTTTATTTTGAGCTGACTATACTTTTATTGAAACGATTTAAATATATTCTTCGAAAAATTTCAAAGATAAAAAACAGCAAGTAAGATAGCATTGATATTTTTATATCAATACTTAAAGCTATTTGATTTAAATCAGGTTCTTGAATATTTATATTAAATATTGGTTCTAAGACTATTATGAAAAGCTGTAAAATCCAAAAATAAACAAGTAGTATTATAGGAGAAAGAAAAAACAGTGGTTTATATTTTATTGCTGTGTATAGAATCATAGTTGTGCAAAAAGTATAAGCTGCGTATGTGATACCGATATCAACGAACTCAGAAATATAACCTCTTTCTATTAAGTTTGGCATATAAAATATAGAAAGAACTAACAAGAATGCAAGCTGTATAATTATAAATAATTTTATATTTAAACGATCTTTAGCTTCTTTAATGTATAAAGATATAGCATTTAATTAGACCTCTTGCAAAAGTCATAGGTTTAGCTCGAAATTAATGATACCAGCAAACAGCTTCATTCTAAGATCATAGCGCTGACGACGGTTACGATATTTATGAGCCACGATTTTG
>NZ_CAJHBJ010000091.1:0-1271 GCF_904846595.1 Psychrobacter sp. HII-4
ATCAAGTTGTTCAAAATCGTGGCTCATAAATATCGTAACCGTCGTCAGCGCTATGATCTTAGAATGAAGCTGTTTGCTGGTATCATTAATTTCGAGCTAAACCTATGACTTTTGCAAGAGGTCTAATGCACAAGAATTCAACTTGATAAACTACAGAGTGACAAAAATAAAGCTTGTGGTAAACCACGCAGTTGCAAAGCACAAAGAGATACGTGTGCAGTAATCAAACAGAATATAAAAAATGGTGAGGCATGTGCTCAAGCTCGATTTAAATTAAATAGTCTGTGTTTTAAAGGGGAGACAAAGCTCACATACGTGAGGTCACTGAAGTTGTTAATACTATACAAACCTGTGTCAAGGTTGCTATGTATGAAAAAAAACCTCCCTGTCCAGGATTTTAATAAATAATAGAGTTAGCCATGTATATAGATAATTTGAAAGTTCAATATGGAAATGTACAAAAACCCAGTAAGCTTTCCGATCCTCATCATGATTATGGTAAACGTTATCTTGATAAAATTCTAGCTAAAGAAGACAGTGATCTAGATGCTATAGACTATAGAAACCTTTTAAATGGAAATTTGCCAGCTGGCACCTTTGAAGAAGTAGCTTATTATTTACCACTTTCAATATACTATTTATGCTTAGAGTTCGATGATAAATTAGAAATGATTAATAGTTGGGTAGATTTTATATATGAAAACAAAAGGTCTATTAGTAAATATTTCGATATAGATATTAAAAATATTTTGAATCAAGTTTTTAATTGTCTAACTAAAAATTTCGAGGTTCGTTATATTGATGAGATAGAGCGAAAAAAATTAAATCTAGATATGAATAATTCGCGTTATGTTAAAAATTTAGAACTATTGTCCTATATGTTTGTAAGAACTAATTTGTATGATGAAGGAAGTATTTGGATAGAGAAGAAGATTGAAGAAATGAAAAATGGTACTGTTATCCAGAAAAAATGGCTTTATGAACTTTATAATAAGTGTAATGAAGTTTTTGGTTTGTATTTAGATGATGAGATGATGTTAAAAGTACTTGATGGAATAGAAAGATATGATTAAAGCTGAGATATAGTCAGCTCAAAATAAAAGTGTTATAGCTTGGACAAATATCATAAAACAATTTAGACAAGTCATTTTCCATCCAGCCTTGGCGTAAAAACTTCACTTGAGCCCATTTTTTCTCGATGGGATTTAAGTCAGGACTATAAGGTGGTAAGAATAGAAGCCTGTGACCATGCCTGTTAAGCAGCTTTTGAA
>NZ_CAJHBJ010000092.1:0-1268 GCF_904846595.1 Psychrobacter sp. HII-4
GTAAGTAACCAGTCTCAAAAAAAATAGAAACTTTTCATATTTTTTAAATATAGGTTTGTAGAAAGGGATTATAAATAATAGTATTAGACCTATAATTTGCCACCATTTATCTCCTAAAAACCAGACTATGCCTAAGTATAGTATCGGCAATAATAATATATGTAGAGTGCGAGAAATATGATATATGGCTTTATTTGATACAGTCATTACAACAACCTGCTTTGGATTGAGCATCTTTATATGCTTTAGTAGAATCTTTCTTGAACACTGTTTGTAAAGCTATTGATTGAAGTGGTGCCCCTGACCTGAAAAAAGCGCCGTCACACTGATATTTTGTCTTACTGCAATCTGAGTAACACCTGTCGTGCTCCGCACACTCATTTGTCCATACTGCATCTGGAACCCATGTTGCTGCTGTAGTTCCTTCGGCTCCACAAATACCTCCAAAAGGACCATGAGGATTTTTTCGCCAGTTTGAGATAGATTTTGATACCCCCCAATCAATTTTATTTCGTTTGATTGTATTATGCTGACTATAAGGGCCACCTCCTAATCCGTATGGACCTTTCTCTAACCCTAGCGGATCAATAAATCCTGTAGGATTAGGTGCATAAGCAAAGACATTATCGCCACCTCTTAACCCTATCGGATCACGAGTCGTAAACATACCCATATCAGGATCATAGTAGCGAAAACGGTTATAGTGCAACCCCGTCTCTTCATCGAAGTGCTGACCTTGAAAACGGATAGGCTGTAGCTCATTTTGACTGACTTGGATCTGATCAATGACTTGTTCACGCCATAGCACTTCGCCTCCCACTCGAGCACAGCTCTCGTCTTGCGGCACTAACTTCACTGCACTATCGTTACGTCTTGCGCCGCTAAAACAGTTCCCCAAACTGTTTTTTACGCGACTCACCCAGCATATTTCTACACGCGCCTCACCCCAAGCTTCATAATCCGCGAGCCAAACCACCTCACCCTTCTCATTAGTCAGCTCATTAGGCGTACCGAGTTGATCATTATGATAGTGATAGACCTGTATTAAATTGCCGTCTTGCTCATTTTCATTATCTAAACTTTCTATATCATCATTAGCCACTCTTGGCAGATCATCACGTAGCCAAGATAAGCGCGCGACAGGGACAAAGCTGCCTTGATCATAGATGGTGGTATAGACATGAGTGTCTGTATATTCCTGAATAGGCAAATCACTGTCCCATAGCATATGCGTGTGCTGATGCTGGGTCTGACGGCTTTGTGTGAGC
>NZ_CAJHBJ010000093.1:0-1251 GCF_904846595.1 Psychrobacter sp. HII-4
TGTCATCAAAGCTTTTCATGCTGCTAGCCATTTGCTGGGCAAGTTTTTTAAGGTCGGTTTGCTTAGTCATTGCTTATTCTCCGGTTAGTGGATTATAAGCAGTTACACAAAGTTTGGGAAACTCTCTGAGCTGATGCCCAATCAGTGAATACGCTGGATGTAAACTCACTGCCGTTATCTACCCTTATTTGCTTAGGGTAACCATGCCACTCGGCTAGCTGATCAAGGTAGCGAATTACTCGGAGTGAAGGTATACTGGTACCAATATCAATGCCTAATACTTCACGGTTGTAATCATCAATCACATTAAAGGTTCGAAAGCGAATAATGAAAATATTATCAAAAGTAATGCTTATCAACCTAGGCCTGGTGCTCACGATACCACTACTAGGCTGTAGCAACTTTAAAGAAGGAGAGCAGTCTACTCGCTTTGGGCCTGGTCTTATCGTTACCGTAGGGCAAAACCCTGCAAAATGGTTTCTAGAGGATAAAGAGAACAACTATACTACTATTCCTCAGATGATTATTGAGGCGACAACTCCTGTAGTTTGTAGTAATACACCTGATGGTAAGTTTGATGTCAGTCACTGTGCATTAAGTCAAGAGATACCGCTACCTGAAAAGATAGAGTTTCGCTATGGAAAATGGTTGTCAGAAAATGAAGAGGAACAACAATTTCCGCCTATCCCGAGAGAAGAGTATACCAATTTACCTCGTTTAGTAGATAATTACGAGTCTAGAGCCGCCTTTGAAAAAGCGAAAGATAAGTTTTATGAGCGGTTATTTAACATACCTAAGTACAAAGCAGTACGTGAAGCCAAACGCGCGTCAAAAGAAGCTATTGATTGGCATACTTATACCTTCTACCCTCGTAAAGTCATGCAAAAGTACGACAATTTAAGTCCTTATAACTATGCAAGAAGTTCATTTGTACATTATGATATTACCTTTAATCCCGATTTCACAGTAACGACAGATGAGTATATAAGGTATCTATCCTCTCCAACAATTAAATAAAATGAAGTATAAAAAGTGGGTTAGTGATGTTCTATCAGCTAGATACATAAGGTGTCTGGCTTTTTTAGGTGTTTGCTAGACGGTAATCCCCCCAAAAAATAATAACCCTTAAAAGTAGAAACTAACTGCTAAAATACCAGCAGGAGATTTCGACATGAAAAAATCAAGATTTACCGACACCCAGATAGTTAATATACTCAAACAAGCAGAACAAGGCGTGCCTGTCAGTGACAT
>NZ_CAJHBJ010000094.1:0-1247 GCF_904846595.1 Psychrobacter sp. HII-4
AGAGATACCATCTTAAAAAAGCCAAATCAAGCACTAATTAGCTCAACTTTTGCTTGGTAAGACTGCTGATGTTTAATCACACCGAAACAGATATGCACAAGCTTGCGCATCGCTGCACAGACAGCCTGCATTTTGCACTTACCATTAGCAAGCAGTCGCTCATACTGCGCCTTAATATCAGGATTATGCTTAATGGCGACTAGCGCTGGCATATACAGTTTGGCTCTGATATCACTTGAGCCATTCTTTGCTAAGCGAGACTTGCCTTTAAATAGCCCTGATTCACTATGTTTGGGAACTAAGCCTAAAAAGGCGGCCATTTGTGACGCTTGACTAAACTGCTTATTATGCATCAGCGACACCATCTGCTTTGAGACAACAGGGCCGACGCCTTTAATAGTTTGTAGTAGAGTCTGATCTTGCTTTAAATTGTGATGATGATCGATATGGTCATCAATATCACCATTGAGCTTAACAATAGCGGCTTGCAAAGAGGCTATCATATGCTCAATAGAAGCTTTAACGATAGGAGCGGTGTCTGTGGCCTGCGCTTTTTCCAATCGATTCAGCTCACGTTGTAAGTCTTCTTGTAGTGCGTCTAAGCGCGACAATAATGACTTGAGGTGACGCGCCTCTGCTGGCGGCGGTGTCCATAATTTAGGCTTAGCACTATAGGTGTAGCGGGCTAATAACATACTGTCTTTTTTATCCGTCTTGTTGCGACTTCCTAAACTAGCAGCATAGCTTTTGATATAAGCAGGATTGATAATACTGACGTTAAGACCTTTATCAAATAGGTAGTAGGCGATGTTCTCGTGATAGACTCCTGTGGCCTCGACCGTGATGTGAATATTACTTAAGTCGTCAGTGATGTTAGCAATGAGCCAGTTGATAAGAGCAGCGTAGTCACTGTAATCATTTTTAAAGACTTTGGTTTTAAATTTGAGATTATCAGTGGCTTTGAGCCAGGCGATATCTAGCTTGTTTTTACTGACGTCTATGCCGATATAGTGTGTCATCTTATTGTCTTCCCTTGTCTATGCAGTGTCACTCATGACACCTTGGTAGATGGCGAGGCACTTGGATACCATTCAGAATATGAAGATGATGGGATGAGCATTGGGCATAATCTCTTACACAGTGTCTAGACACTAAGGTTATACTCATACTCTCAATGCTCATGAATAATTACTTTATTTTATCAACTTTCGTTGGCAGTATTAAGCGGTTATTCAAGATACAAGGTT
>NZ_CAJHBJ010000095.1:0-1241 GCF_904846595.1 Psychrobacter sp. HII-4
TTTCAGTACGCTTGCCATGTACCGTCACGGTCTCATCTTTATCAATGGTGGTGGTACGGTCACGGTTGACTCTGCGAGTCTCATCGTTCTTCACCAGTGAGTTTAAATCACGCTGCGCCTGCAAGTTGACCAGCTCAAAGCCGGCATCGTCATTGAACATGAGCTCGTTGTAGTTATCAAGGGGCGAGTTAAAGCTTTTGGATTTGATGCCAGACTTCTTGGCTGCTTGCGGGTAGCCCCATGGGGGCGGATTGGCGCTGTTGTATAGAACGTCAAACTGTTTAATCAATGGGTACGCCACTAAAAATACCTGTTATTAAACTCTCTCGCATATCGTTAATTAGCTCTATCTCCTCCTCTCCTAAAAGTTCTCTCTCCTTAGCAGTAGTCATCTCATATCTTTTTATTGACTGCTTAATGCCTTTTCTATAAGAAACGTTTATAGGATACTGGATACCATAGTCATTGATCATATGTTGTTTGTATTTCAGGGCGGTTTCACGTTTTTTATTGTTATCTAAATCTAGCTGTATAAAGCTAGCAAAACTATGTCCATTAGAATTAACCTTTGTAGGGTCAGCTCCTTTATTCAGAAAGTAATCAACAGCTTCGAGATTATCTATGTCGTAGGCAGTCATAAGCGGAGTATTACCACTTATATAATGTGGATGATCAATATTTGCGCCATGCTCAATCAGTAGATCAAACAGCTCCTCGCTATAGCAATCGTTTAACATTGCATATTCAAAGGGGGACGTTGCTATCGTATGATTCATTTTAACGTTATGATTTAGTAATAGTTCGACCATGGCATGATCGCAATGACCTGCTGCTAAGTTTAAGTTGCTATCTGCATAAGCAACCATAAGCAGCTTATTAATGTCAGCTCCTAGATCAAGTAAAGCTATGACTGATTTACGCTTACCCTTGGTCACAGCATAGTTGAGATATGTCCACTGGTACGTCCAGAAGCCACGCCTTATAATATCGCGAGTATCAACATCATAGCCTTCTTCTTTAACTAATCGGGTAATCTCATTGGTATCTTCGTTAAATATGGCTTTCGCCATAGCCACGTTGTCTCCTTGAAAATATTTTTCGATATTTGCTTCTATATAGTCTAATCCAAATAAAACCGATACAATCCTATTAACAATTGCATTTAATGAAATGAACCATGACTTATTCAATAGACTATCGCAAACAGGTACTTTTTAGCATCGCTGATGGTATGACCATAC
>NZ_CAJHBJ010000096.1:0-1192 GCF_904846595.1 Psychrobacter sp. HII-4
CTTTGATGTCATCAAAGCTTTTCATGCTGCTAGCCATTTGCTGGGCAAGTTTTTTAAGGTCGGTTTGCTTAGTCATTGCTTATTCTCCGGTTAGTGGATTATAAGCAGTTACACAAAGTTTGGGAAAGGCTCTTTATGATAAAAACTAGGGGCTGTCCTAGATAACTAATTCAAACCCTGTTTAACCCATTGTTTTAATTGTAGTAATTGCGACTTTGGGTCACTGTGATTAAAACGCCACTCACATTCCTTTAAATAGAGGTGAAAATGCTCTTTTGGAACCCCGTTAAACTTGCGTAGATGCCGTTTAGCTTGGTTCCAAAAGTTCTCTATACCATTAATGTGATTCTTATCATTAACAAAGGTTTTAGAGTGGTTGATACGATAATGAGTAAACTCACTGACATCTAATGCGTTATAGCTTTTAAATGAGTCAGTATAAACAATGCTATCAGGCTTCACTTTTTCTCTTATGATGGGGATCAAAGTATCTGCTTTAGCATTGGGTATAATACAAGCGTAAACCTTGCCATTACGCTTTAATAGGCCAAACACGGGCACTTTGCTACCAGCACCTCGCCCTCGCTTGCCTTTACGAGTGCCACCAAAGTATGACTCGTCTACTTCGATTTCGCCTTCAAATAAACCAGGGTCTTGACTATTCTCGTAAATAAGCACTCGTAGCCTATGAAAGTAATAACTGGCTGTGGTTTTATAGTTAAATCTTTATAAAATCGATACAGCCCATATCATGAAACAGTTTAGGTAAATTATTCTCCATCCACCCTCGGCGCAGAAACTTAGCCTGTGCCCACTTTTTCTCGATAGGGTTTAGATCAGGGCTGTACGGCGGCAGCCAAAGAATACGATGGCCATGTCTGTTTAATAGTTTTTGAATGCGTTTATTTTTATGAAACCGAGCGTTATCCATGACAATCACGCACTTGGTTTTAAGACTTGGAATAAGTGTGAACTTACACCAGTCATAAAATGACCCCTGCCGTCAAATCCGTATAACTAAACTTGGGAGATTTTAATTACGCAGCCTGACGATAATAGTCAAACCACACCTGTCTTGGCGATTTATAGCCCAAACCCTTTTGAATTCTAGTCTGATTGTAGTACAGCTCGATGTATCTAATAATATCGTTGATCGCTGCAAATCTAGTCTTATAATCCTGATGATATACCA
>NZ_CAJHBJ010000097.1:0-1117 GCF_904846595.1 Psychrobacter sp. HII-4
AGCAGACGTCCAGTTACGAATCGGCATCGACCACTTTTTAGAGGCCTGCTGGGTTGCCAGATATACTACCTTGAATGCTGCCTGATCAGAGGGAAACACCTTACGCTTATTCACCGCCGTTCGAATCACACTGTTTAGCGACTCTATCGCATTGGTGGTATAGATCACTCTTCTGATGTCTTTAGGATAACCAAAGAACACCGTTAAGCCCTCCCAGTTATTGCGCCAAGACTTGATGACATGCGGGTACTCTTTGCCCCATACTTCATCAAAGTGCTCAAGATTGGCCTCTGCCATCTCAAGCGTATCAGCACCGTAGATAGCCTTTAAATCAGCCGCTACGGCCTTTTTATCCGTCCATGGTACAAACTTCATGGAGTAACGCACCATGTGTACGATACACAGCTGAACCTGAGCGTTAGGGTAGACCGTATTGATGGCATCAGGGAAGCCTTTTAGGCCGTCTACACAGGCAATAAGAATATCTTGAACCCCGCGGTTTTGTAGCTCAGTGAGAACACCAAGCCAGAATTTAGCGCCCTCGTTCTCTGATAGCCACATGCCAAGCAGCTCTTTTTTACCATCAAGAGCAACGCCTAAGGCCAGATAGATAGCTTTGTTGATGATCTGCTTGTCTTGGCGTACCTTAACGACAATGCAGTCTAAGTAGACGATAGGATAGACGCTGCTCAGCGGCCGGTTCTGCCAAGCGGTGATGTCATCCAAGATGTTGTCAGTGACTCTGGAAACCAAGCTGCTTGAGATGTCGACGTCGTAGATGTCCTTGATGGTTTCGACAATCTCAGTAGTGGTTTGACCTTTGGCGTATGAGCGAGGATCAGCAAGTGTCTGGGAGACACTTGCCCGAAGCGCAAGACGGAAGGCTATGCCTGTAGTGAAATATGATTTTGTCATCAAGACCTGAAATACGGGTTTGATGTTTGCTGACAAGTACAGGATCAAAGCTACTGTCGCGGTCTCTGGGGGTGGAGATCTCAAGCTCGCCTGTGTCGCTACGGACTCTCTTTTTAGTGTGCCCATTGCGCTTGTTAGGCTTATCTGCTTTTTCATGCTTGGGGTAGCCGAGATGCTCTTCCATTTCTGCTTCTAGGGCAGT
>NZ_CAJHBJ010000098.1:0-1084 GCF_904846595.1 Psychrobacter sp. HII-4
TAGCAGCATCAGCCTTTACAGGCACACGATTACTGGCAGGATCAAAGGCAAACACTTCGGTGATGCCCGTATGGTTTTGATAGTCGGTGAGCTTGTGTTCGGTGAGACGACCTTGGGCGTCATACTGATACTGGTGATTACGCTTAAACGACTGAGTGCTCTTATTGCTTTGCTCAAGTAGACTATAGTCAATTCTAAATAAAACAGATACATCATATGTCAACGTGGAACTGGTATAAATTTTCCTTGCGTGCTGTGCCTGCGCCGACAGAGGCTGCGTAAAATTTATCCCAGTCCCACTGTATCGCTTTTATACGGAACTCACTATATTACCCGTTAGGTGCGTCAATTGTCCTAAGGCGTCATAGTTATTCTAAAATCAGTAAATAAATACTCTAAAGCCAAAATGTAGTTCAGTGTATTCAAATTATATACTTGTAGCTAAATTTGTCGAAATATATATTCCAATTAAATTAAATATTAATAGTAATATTGATATAATGAACAATTTATTTTTTATCATTAACTCACTGGCTTTATAAATACCAAGCAAACATAAAAAATATATAATAGCTAATATAAAATATTGAGGAAGCCACTTGCTCATAAGCAGACTGGTTATTGGTAAAGCAAGCGGCGAAAGTGATGCCATTACAAATTCAGTCTTAGAAATTATAAATATCTCGGAAAATTGATAGGTTAGTGTTTTATCTAACAAGTCTTGATATAAAAATACCAACGGCTTTCTAAATAAAAATAAAATAATCGTTATAGCATAACTATACCCATAAGCTTGAGCAAATATCTTTATATCCGTTTTTTTGTTAGTGTTTTTCATAAAAATTATTCACTTTAAATTATAAAGGAGAAGTAGGGATCTTATTCAGTTCATCAATACGTTTTTGCTTTGGGTTTCTCTGGTAAAATCTTTGAGTGGCTTTTTTAGATTCTTCTGAAATATAGTTAAATCTTTATAAAATCGATACAGCCCATATCATGAAACAGTTTAGGTAAATTATTCTCCATCCACCCTTGGCGCAGAAACTTAGCCTGTGCCCACTTCTTCTCGATAGGGTTCAAATCA
>NZ_CAJHBJ010000099.1:0-1017 GCF_904846595.1 Psychrobacter sp. HII-4
GTTCTAAGGTCTTTTTTTTGACTGATACCAAGACGCTTTAAAGCATTAAAGATACCCGTTTGACTACAGTTCAAGCGACGAGCTCTTTCATAGTTATAATCATCTGGGTATCTTTTTACGTCTTCAATCAATGCGTCATCAGGTATTTTAGTCGGTGCTTTATTTCTGGTTGTTTTAGGAGCTAGGTTCTGCTGCCAGCTGTGAATGGTGCTGGTGCTAAGTCCATAAAATAGCGCAGCTTCTCGTATGGTCATGCCATCAGCGATGCTAAAAAGTACCTGTTTGCGATAGTCTATTGAATAAGTCATGGTTCATTTCATTAAATGCAATTGTTAATAGGATTGTATCGGTTTTATTTGGATTAGACTATATCTTCGTATAAGTTAGAAGAACTTGGACCAGGGGGGCCTCCAGCATCCAATTTAAAGTGATTCCAAATACTTACTGCCCCACCAAAAGATGGATAATAATCAGGGGTACCTCTACAGCCGTAGTCAACATGACCCTCAGCTACTAAATCTCCGCCATGATCATAGAAACATTCATTTATAGGTGCAGGATTTCGCTTACTAGGTATTCGATTCTCAAGGTAACCGTCAAAACCACAGTGATAAACTGTACTATCTCCAACGTATTCACGCCATTTGTCATTCTCGCCACAAGAAGTACATGCCTTGGGAGCCGATGAAGGACAAGGCTGCATCCTACCTGCTTTGAGATGTCGCGCTACATCTTTTTGATACATATCATACCAACGCTCGTTTATTTTCTGCTCAGAATATTTCGCTGGTCTGCCTGGGTTCCGACCATGTCTTGCTTTAGCCGAAATAACAGGCTGTACACTTGAATCATTTGCTAAACTTTTAATGGCGGCCTCTCTGGTAACTAGTCCCAACGGATCAACCCAACCTATCGGATTCGGCGCATACTGGAACACATTATCTCCACCCATCAGCCCTATCGGATCTCTTGAGGTAAACATCCCCATATCAGGATCATAGTAGCGGAAACGGTTAT
>NZ_CAJHBJ010000100.1:0-937 GCF_904846595.1 Psychrobacter sp. HII-4
GATAGCCGCATCCTATCGCTATTTTCTCATGGCATGAGTTACCGTGACATACGCCACCACATTGCTGAGATATACCAACTTGAGGTCTCAGAGGCGACCATCAGTAGCATCACTGATGAGCTGATACCGCAGTTTAAAGCATGGCAATCTCGTCCACTCGACAGCGTTTATCCGTTTGTCTGGCTTGATGCGATTCACTACAAGGTCAAAGACGAAGGACGCTATGTCAGCAAAGCCATTTACACGCTATTGGCACTTAATACCGAAGGCAAAAAAGAACTCATTGGTCTGTATTGCTCTGAAAGCGAAGGGGCAAACTACTGGCTATCTGTGCTCACAGATTTACACAATCGTGGCGTACAAGATATTCTCATCGCTTGTGTGGATGGCCTAAAGGGTTTTCCTGAAGCCATCAATGCCATTTTCCCCAATACAGAAGTACAGCTGTGTGTGATTCATCAAATCCGTAATAGTATCCGTTATGTAGCTAGTCGTGATCAAAAAGCCTTTATGCGCGATTTAAAGCCTGTTTATAAGGCAGTTAATAAGGAGTCAGCTGAACTGGCTCTTGATGATTTAGAGGCTGTTTGGGGCGATCAGTATCCGGCGAAGATTAAGTCTTGGCGAGACAAGTGGCATTTACTATCTGCCTATTTTAAGTATCCAGAAGCGGTGAGAAAGCCTATTTATACCACCAATGCGGTGGAAGCGGTACATCGTCAGTTTCGTAAACTTACTAAAACCAAAGGCGCATTCCCGAATGAAACCAGCTTGCTCAAATTGTTGTATGTTGGTATGTTACATGCCAGTGCCAAGTGGACGATGCCGATTCGTAATTGGGGACAGACGATGATGCAGCTGTCTATCTATTTCCCTGGTCGATTAGATTCGGTGATGCGCCTTTAATTTAGTTGACACAGAGTTTTGAACGCCCTCA
>NZ_CAJHBJ010000101.1:0-907 GCF_904846595.1 Psychrobacter sp. HII-4
CACAGATTATGCGACAGAATCTTACGAATCAATCGATGAGACAAATGCCATAAATCTCTTGCTCGCACTCTTTGTATATTAAATCGTTCTGATAGCTGACCAATGACTGTTTCAACGATACGGCGAGCTTTCATTAGCCGCCTTACCACAGGTTTGGGTCTATCTTCTTTCATATTAGCTCTGAGTGGCGTTTGTAAATCTACTCCTTGAGCGTCGTAGTACGATGTCAGACTCGGGCTGATATACCCTTTATCAGCGCCAAGTAGCCCATGAATATGAGTGGTGATTTCTGGGGCAACCGCTCTTTCATCAACATTGGCAGGGGCAACGGTAAAGCCTTTAATCATGCCAGATAAATTAACAAGCAAATGTCCCTCAAAGCCATAGTACCTCTCTTGCTTAGCCGCACAGTAGCTAAAAGCCGCTAAGTCTTGATAGTTTTTATGCCGATAAGCGCGTCCATAATGACAGACGGGTATCGGAAAGCCATCCATAAAATGAATGTTGTCACGGCCTTCAATTTGACTGACTTTATCTTGTATCTGCTGTTTGACTTGCCACAGATTGGCGCAGTGCTTTGCGAAGTTAGGGTATGAGCCGATGGCTGGAAACCAGTCTTGCCAATGCTGGGTAAAGTATTGCCAAATCTGTTTGTCTTGATCAAGGTGTAAAAATTCACCGACCATCTCCATGCAAATAACCTCAGGATCACTCAACTTTGGCGCGTAACCTGCACTTCGCAAGGGTTTGGTGACGACTATTTTGTAATATTGCTCTACCATTAAATAGATATTGATGATAAATTCGTCTATGGGCATCTCACAACTCCATTGTATTCTTGGTCGAAAACAATAGATTAGTGAGGTGCTCTTCTTTTTTCAATCACTTTCGAAGTTGAGAGTGGGGT
>NZ_CAJHBJ010000102.1:0-875 GCF_904846595.1 Psychrobacter sp. HII-4
CCAAAAAAAGAGGAATTACCCATGGCAAAGGCCAAGTTTGAACGCAACAAGCCACACGTCAACGTCGGCACCATCGGACACGTTGACCACGGTAAAACAACCCTAACCGCCGCTATCGCAACCGTAGCAGCAAAAACCTCAGGCGGCGAAGCAAAAGACTACGCGTCAATTGACTCAGCCCCAGAAGAAAAAGCACGTGGCATCACCATCAACACCTCGCACGTAGAATATGACACCGACACCCGTCACTACGCCCACGTTGATTGCCCAGGTCACGCCGATTATGTCAAAAACATGATCACTGGTGCCGCACAAATGGACGGCGCAATCCTAGTCGTATCAGCAACTGACGGCCCAATGCCACAAACTCGTGAGCATATCTTGCTATCACGTCAGGTAGGCGTACCATACATCATCGTCTTCATGAACAAATGTGACCTAGTAGACGACGAAGAATTGCTAGAGCTCGTCGAAATGGAAGTACGTGAACTCCTAAACGACTACGACTTCCCAGGCGACGACACCCCAATCATGAAAGGTAGTGCCACCCAAGCCCTAAAAGGCGACGACGGCAAATACGGCGAACCAGCAGTCGTAGAACTACTAAACACCCTAGACACCTACATCCCAGAGCCAGAGCGTGACATCGACAAAGCATTCCTAATGCCAATCGAAGACGTATTCTCAATCTCAGGTCGTGGTACCGTTGTAACTGGCCGTGTTGAATCAGGTATCGTAAAAGTTGGTGACGAAATCGAAATCGTCGGTATCAAAGACACCCAAAAAACCACCTGTACTGGTGTTGAGATGTTCCGCAAACTGCTAGACGAAGGTCGTGCAGGCGAAAACTGTGGCGTACTACTCCGTGGTACCAA
>NZ_CAJHBJ010000103.1:0-839 GCF_904846595.1 Psychrobacter sp. HII-4
ATAGCAGACAACAACGGCAATATCTCAGCCACTGCAAAGCAGATTGGCATCGCCATGCAGACCTTAACTAATTGGCACAGTAAAGCCAATCAAGGCAAACTTATCGGCACAGAACAATATGATCCTGAGCTTATGGCAGCTATTCAGGAAATAAAGCAGCTCAAGCGGCAACTTAAAGTGGCCGAAGAGGAACGAGAGATATTAAATGAGGAGGGATAAAGCGAAGCACTGCTTCGCCCCGACGCAAGATGAGAGCTATGCTCGAATGAGGCGACGGCGTACTTCGCGAATGAGGAACGTTAAGAAACAGTCTGGGAGACTGTTTTAGTGACGCAAGGCGAAGGGCTATGCACGCAGTGACAGTTGATGAAGTACGCCTTTATCAAAGACAACCAGCAAGTCTTTAGCATTAGTAGCATGTGCCGCGTACTACAGGTTAAACCCTCAAGCTACTATGACTGGCTAGGTCGTCATATCAGCTGTCAGCAGGTACATCGTAATCAGTGCGAGTTATTGGTTAAAGCCGCTCACAATGAAACGAAAGAACGTTATGGCGTAGATCGACTGCATGCGTATCTAAGCGGACAAGGACATAATATTAGTCTATACATGGTCAGAAGCATCAAAGAGGAACACGGCATCAAATGCCGTCGTCACAAGCGCTTTAAAGTCACCACCGACTCTAATCACAACAAGCTGGTCTATCCGAATGTGCTGCATCAGCAGTTTGATGCCAATCGCCCTAACCAAGCATGGGTAAGCGATATTACTTATATCTGGACACATGAGGGTTGGCTGTACTTAGCAGGAGTCAAAGACTTATACACTAAAGAGCTGGT
>NZ_CAJHBJ010000104.1:0-811 GCF_904846595.1 Psychrobacter sp. HII-4
CTAGGGTGTGTTGACAATTACCGTAAATGGATAATCGTCGCTGCTAAATAGATATTAGCAGCAAACGACTCATCTGTTTTTTCAGCACGCATGGCAATTTTCTTGAAATCTTTCAGCTTACAGAAGAAGTTCTCGATTAAATGACGCCACTTGTACATTTCTTTATCGAAATCTCGTTGCTTTAAACGAGAGCGTTTAGGGGGTATGACCGCTTTGCTGCCACGCTCTTCTAAGTCTAGCAGTAGCCAATCCGTGTCAAAGGCTCTATCAGCAAGCAATGCACCAAACTCTTTGTCTTTAATTAAAGGTTTAACACCTGCCATGTCGTGCTGCTGTCCTTTCAATAAAGTAAAATCAACAAGGTTGCCTAATGCATCAACCATTGCCATGATTTTAGTGGTCATACCGCCTCTTGATTTGCCAATCGCCTGATGACAAGCCCCCCTTTTGCGCCTTGTCCATGACGATGTACTTTAACAATAGTGCCATCAATCATGGCGTACTCTAAATCTGGGTCATTTAAGGCGTTAAATAGCTTGCTGAACCTATCGCTTTTTACCCATCGACGGTAGCGCTTATAAACACTGTTCCAGTTACCAAATTCAGGGGGTAAATCTCGCCACGGACTACCTGTACGGACAATCCATAGAACAGCTTCTATAAATAGTCGATTATTTACGGCTGTTCTACCAACATCGGTCTCTTTACCTGCACAATACGGTTCTATCTTTGCCCACTGGGCATCACTTAGTGTTAATCTAGTCATAGCACTATAATTATCAATTATTCTCTATATGTCAACACACCCTAG
>NZ_CAJHBJ010000105.1:0-801 GCF_904846595.1 Psychrobacter sp. HII-4
AACAACTTGATTAAGCCTATTTTGTGCTCAACCACAATACGGAACTTTGCCAGATAGTGATTGGCCTGTTTGCATATCTCCAGTAACTGACCACCACGTGGCTTTTTAAAAGGGGTGAAGGTTTGCTTATGTAGCTTTGCTATACCCTGATAACCACTATCTGCTAGTAATTTAGCATTGTCAGGAAGCCAATCAGGACAAGTATCTTTATACAGCTTAAAATCGTGGATTGACCCTTTGCAGGTTTGTACATCAAGTATCAACCCTGTTTGCCAATGAACGATAACCTGCGCTTTCAAGGTATGTTGTTTTTTCTTACCGCTGTAGTAGTCGCTTTGGTTTTTTTTGGACGCTCAATAGGGGTTTCGGTCGCATCAACAATGACGACGCTCCAATTGATGTCATCATCGACGCGACTAGGGAGCTTTTTGGGCAATTCAAACTTGCCAGAGTCAATCAGGATGTCTTCTACTTTACGGATGATACGGCTAGCAGAAGATTCATGAATACCAAAGTCCATACTGATATGATAAAGCGTGCGGTATTCACGCCAATAAGTCAGGGCTAATAGTATTTGTGCTTTAAGACTGAGCAGGCTTGGTCTGCCTGATTTGGTCTTAGATGCTTCATGCTTTTGCATGGCCTCAAGCATGTCATAAAAGGTGGCTTTATGAATGCCTGTATAACGTTTAAAACCAGCGTCACTTTGTTTGAGTAGCTTATCTATGTTTGGCATGGTTCCTAAAAAGTTATGAGTGTTTCAGTTATTGTAAAATTCTCTGCTACTTTTGCAAGAGGTCT
>NZ_CAJHBJ010000106.1:0-800 GCF_904846595.1 Psychrobacter sp. HII-4
GTGGTACCTGTTCCTGCTACATTACCAGGTTGAGCTTCTTGATAAATGCCTCCTAGGAACTTTGCACCATCACCATAAAAACCACCTGATGTCGCAATATTGTCCTTACTACCAGCGAAAGTATTTCCGGTAATATTAGCACTGATGCCAATGTTTTTATTAATACCAGCAAATGTCAGCTCACCTGTCATAGAATCATTGACGAAATCCACATTAAATGTCGATGTGCCATTGACCACTGGGTCTTTGATAGCGCCTGAGCCTAAATGTAGATTGTCCATATAGGTGGCCACGCCAGCATATTGAACATTACCATCAGTTGGCATATTTTCAGTTGCTTGGCCCATAACGTAAACATTGGTATAGCGTGATTTCACCCCACTACCGATACCACTTTCTTTAACAAGATCGCCGTAGACATGGCCTATCTGCATCTGTGTGTCAAAGTTTCTATACACAGAGTCGTAATTATATTTTAAATCAATGTCACCAATGATAGATCCTACGTTTTTAAAAGTAGCAACGTTCTTATCCTTAGATTTCATGAAACCACTATCAGCATCAAAGGCGACATCATTATTTCTAACCGTTGTAATCATAGCAGGTTGCTTGAATTTGTTAGGTTTAACAATATCAAGACGGGCTGCAAACTTATCATAGCTTGGCAGATTATCTACAGCACTATCTTCAACTATGTCCGGTGTCGTGTCTTCACCTTCACCCGTTGTAGTGGTAAAGGTTTGATTATCTGTCACAAACTGACGATAACCAATCGCGTCATCGGTGCCTAAGCCTGATAC
>NZ_CAJHBJ010000107.1:0-753 GCF_904846595.1 Psychrobacter sp. HII-4
CCTGTATAACGTTTAAAACCAGCGTCACTTTGTTTGAGTAGCTTATCTATGTTTGGCATGGTTCCTAAAAAGTTATGAGTGTTTCAGTTATTGTAAAATTCTCTGCTACTTTTGCAAGAGGTCTATTCATTAAAATATATAAATTTTGGTAATTTTTTAAAATTTTTAGTTTTAGATAAATTGATTGAATCATATAATGAATATACTCCAAACAAAGCTATAAAAAAAATATGAACTTGCTATAAAAAAATATTGTACTTTCTTCATAATTTTTACTATCACTACTAAAATTAACTCCCAATTTATATGAAATAAATGACTGAATTATATACATGCAAATTGATACGATTGAGAATAGTATGACTGAAAGTATAATTGAAAAATTTTCAAGTTCATTATTCACTTTCATCAAAATTAATGAACTTAGTAAAAAATTTGCGAATAGAAATATTAAGATTGCTATATTATCTATTTCATAAAAGTAGGACTTATTTACCATAAGGAAAATTAACGTGATGACATTTATATATAAATAATTCTCTAGGTTTTTCATAATTTAAAATTCCGGTGATATAGTTCCATTAGTCCAATGATCTCTAGCATAACTATCAGCAGTATCTATAGCCAATCCCACTTAAAACTGTTATAAACTAATTATCAAACCCAATTGTTATTATAAAGACCATAACTTACTCCCTAGATTTTCGCAAACAAGTTCTTAAAAGTATAGACGAGGGTATGACCTTTGCCGAG
>NZ_CAJHBJ010000108.1:0-737 GCF_904846595.1 Psychrobacter sp. HII-4
GGGGCTGTAGTAGATAAGGATTAAATATCACACCATTTTCTCAAGGTTTTCAGCTGATTAGATGGTGAGCCATAGTTAAATCTAAACTCGCACTCTTTTAAAAATAAATGGAAGTTCTTCTTATCGATTCCATTATACTTTCTGAGTGTTCGTTTAGACTGATTCCAGAAGTTCTCAATGCCATTGATGTGATTGTTTTTACCGCAAGTAAACTCTATAGAGTGATTGACTCTGAAATGTTTAAACTCGCTCACATCTAATGCATTGTAACTTCGATAGCTATCCGTATAAACAAAGCTGTCAGGCTTGATTTTACGCTTAATAACAGGCATTAGAGTAGTCTGTTTGGTGTCTGCCACGACAATGGTATATACCTTACCGTTTCGTTTTAGAATCCCAAAGACAGCGGTTTTACCAGCAGCCCCGCGACCTCTTTTGCCTTTGCGTACACCGCCAAAGTAACTTTCATCTAATTCGACCTCACCATCAAAAAGTTCATCAGCTTCTAATGAGAGATGGTAATCTATCACAAGTCTTATTTTATGATAAAAAAGTGCAGCAGTATTAGGCTGAATATCAAGCAAATCTGCGGCTGTTCTAGCCGTCACTTCAGCTGTGAAAAACTCTAACAGCCTTCGCTGTACTTTTTTACTTAGTTTACAACGGGTTATCTTCATAAAAGTAGTCTAGCATAGTGCTTATCTACTACAGCCCCTTTTAATTTGATACTGAGCCCC
>NZ_CAJHBJ010000109.1:0-690 GCF_904846595.1 Psychrobacter sp. HII-4
CCTGATTCAAGCTTGGTTGATGCCATAATGCGCCATCCATCACCACCACCGCATGACGTCCTTTTGGAACGGCTTTACTAATCTCTTGCATATGCAATAACATGGTGTGTTTATTAACGAAAGGCAGTACTAAGCCGACCGCTTTCTTTGTCGCTGGACAAAAGGCACCAAACAGATAAGCGGAATGAAACTGTTGCTGCTTGATCAGTCGAGGTCGCCCACCGCGGTAATGCCAAACTCTGGTCAATGAGCCTTGTTGTCCTATTCGAGTTTCATCTTGAAACCAGATGTCCACTTGATCTAGGCTCACATCAGTAGGCAGTGACGCCTTAACCTGTGCTATAAAGTTTTTTTAAAAGCGTCTTGAGCTTGTATGTCGGCTTTTGGATGCTGACTACGAGCACTTATCCAACTCATATCAATACGCTTGAGTAGCTCGTAGATACCGTTAACGGTGTAGTGAGCGTTGTAGTGTTCTTTAGCCAATTGCTGAATGTCTTTGCCGGTTAGACGACCGCCAGCGCGCTTTTCTTGTTCAGAGACTATCATGGCTTTAAAAGCGGCTATGTCTGCTTCTGCCAATTTGCTGTGACGACCTCGACGATGACGATCGTAGAGACTTTCAAGTCCTCGTTCATAATATCGCTTCAATGTCCGTCTGGCAGTTTCAGGATGTATGCAGAGGTCTTT
>NZ_CAJHBJ010000110.1:0-669 GCF_904846595.1 Psychrobacter sp. HII-4
ACTTTCTGACAGCCACATGCCCAAAAGCTCTTTTTTACCTTCAAGTCCCACACCTAGCGCTAGGTAGATGGCTTTGTTGATGATTTGCTTGTCTTGGCGAACTTTAACGACAATGCAGTCCAGATAGACGATAGGATAAACGCTGCTTAACGGCCGGTTCTGCCAAGCGGTGATGTCATCGATGATATTGTCCGTCACTCTTGAAACCAGACTGCTTGAGATGTCAACGTCGTAGATGTCTTTGATGCTCTCTACAATCTCCGTGGTGGTTTGACCTTTAGCGTAAAAGCTGATGATCTTGTCGTCAAGCCCTGAAATGCGGGTTTGATGCTTACTGACAAGTACAGGCTCAAAGCTGCTGTCACGGTCTCTTGGCGTTGAGATTTCAAGATCGCCGCTGTCGCTTTGGACTCTCTTTTTCGTGTGACCGTTACGTTTATTGGGCTTGTCTGCTTTCTCGTGCTTGGCATAGCCTAGATGTTCTTCCATTTCAGCTTCTAACGCGGTGTCGATAAAAGATTGCATGAGTTGCTTTTGAAAGTCTTTGATGTCATCAAAGCTTTTCATGCTGCTAGCCATTTGCTGGGCAAGTTTTTTAAGGTCGGTTTGCTTAGTCATTGCTTATTCTCCGGTTAGTGGATTATAAGCAGTTACACAAAGTTTGGGAAA
>NZ_CAJHBJ010000111.1:0-653 GCF_904846595.1 Psychrobacter sp. HII-4
CTAGGTAGTATGTATGAAAACGGTGAAGGTGTCAGTCAAGATAAAACTAAAGCTGCAGACTGGTATCGAAAATCTGCAGAGCAGGGGTTTGCTGATGGGCAAAATGCGTTAGCCAAACTGTATTACTTTAATATGGAGCTTGAACCTGTCTTTAATGAGTCAATTGCTTGGTTTGAGAAGGCAGCCGCTCAGGGTCAGCCAGAATCTCAGCTCTATCTTGGTACTTTTTATCAGAATGGTTATGATAGAGCAATAGATAACGAGCAAGCTTTAAAGTGGTATAAAAAATCAGCCGAGAATGGTTTTGCAACCGCTCAACTGCAGCTTGGTATCATGTATTCTGAGGGAGATTGGATAGAACAAGATTACAATAAAGCCTATAGATGGACTCGAAGGGCAGCAGAGCAAGGAGACATGGAAGCCCAATATAATCTAGGTGTTATGTATGCTAACGGCTTTGGTGTCAAACAGCATTACGCACTAGCCGCCATGTGGTATAACAAATCAGCAGATCAGGGTTATGCTGCTGCGCAAAACAACCTAGCTGCATTATATTATACAGGTGATGGGGTTGTACAAAGTTACGATAATGCTTTCAAATGGTATAGCAAATCTACCGCTCAAGGAGACTTAGAAGCACAAACCAATCTTGG
>NZ_CAJHBJ010000112.1:0-633 GCF_904846595.1 Psychrobacter sp. HII-4
CTAGCTAATCCGACTTAGGCTCATCTAATAGCGAGAGCAGTAAACTGCCCCCTTTCTCCCGTAGGACGTATGCGGTATTAATTCGAGTTTCCCCGAGCTATCCCCCACTACTAGGTAGATTCCTAAGTGTTACTCACCCGTCCGCCGCTCGACGCCTGGGAGCAAGCTCCCATCGTTTCCGCTCGACTTGCATGTGTTAAGCCTGCCGCCAGCGTTCAATCTGAGCCATGATCAAACTCTTCAGTTTAATCTATCTGAAGCCTTTACCTATAAATAGGAAGATGACTTCTAATCTTGGCTCATTTATCTAGCAAATCGCTTAAAATTATGTTCGTAATGAATTAACTTTGAGTTTTTCTGCTGAGTAAATGATAATTTTTATAGTTAGAACTGACTCCAAAAAGAAGTCAAAACCAACTTTATTTTTTAGCATTCTATATCAGCAAAAATCCACACAAGTTGTTCTTTAGTTGTGCTTTTAAATAGTGCCTCTTCACTGTCGTCCAGTTAAAGAGTTATATAACTAATAACTAAGCAATGTGCTTATCGTTATTAGCGAGCCGACTATCATATCATAACGATTTGGTTTGTCAAGCTTTTTTATCTAATTTGTTTCTCAAGGTTCGCTGCGTT
>NZ_CAJHBJ010000113.1:0-656 GCF_904846595.1 Psychrobacter sp. HII-4
GATGCGTGTTTGGCCGCAGGCGTTGAGGTTGATACTAAAAATCTAAACAAGCCCTCACAGGCGAAGCTCAGACGCGAATTGAACGCCATTAAGCGTGAATTATTCCCCTATATGCTGGAAGTGACCAAATGCGCTCCGCAGGCGGCAATCATGCAGTTGGGTGATGCTTATAACAACTTCTTTAAAGGCTTAGCGAAATACCCAACCGCTCGTAAAAAAGGCCGTGACGATAGATTCAGTTTATCCAACGACCAATTTGCCATTAAAGGTAAATCCATTCGTATCCCAAACTTGGGCTGGGTTCGCTTAAAAGAAGCTTTACGTTTTGACGGCAAGATCATGTCAGCCACCATCTCTAAACGTGGCGGTAAGTGGTTTGTTAGTGTGGCTGTTGAAATACAAAAAGCTGTAATTCCTACTAAAAAGACAGGTAAAAGCGTTGGTGTTGATCTTGGTATTACCGACTTACTGGTTTTATCAGACGGCACTAAAATTAAAGCGCCAAAACCACTTCAAGCAAACCTTAAAAAACTAAGAACGCTAAACAAAGCGCTCAGTCGCACTAAAAAAGGCAGTAAAAACAGAGAAAAAGCGAAAACCAAGCTCTCTCGTTTGCACTATAAGATCAGGTGTATTAGGCAAGATTCTCTCTATAA
>NZ_CAJHBJ010000114.1:0-607 GCF_904846595.1 Psychrobacter sp. HII-4
TTTGGGTGCTGTACGCTTCATTGACTTCGATATAGTGGCAACCTGCGTTCGCGCATTTATAATCCAGTTGCCGCTTAATCTCAAACCAACCAGCATCATAGACGGATTTGGCCAGTTTGGATGAAGTAAATGATGTTGATTTGATTTTACCAACAACGATTAAGTTGTTGGCTTTAACAAGCTTTGATGTGAATTTATGGATCAGATCTTGACGGGTATTTTTAATCTTGGCGTGAATCGCCTTGACCCGCTTTTTGTTTTTAGCACGTTGGGCGATGGCCAGCTTTTCTGCGTATTGATGGGTGACTTTGGTTTGTAACTGATCACCATCACTACTGACCGCTGAATCTTTACAGCCCAAATCAATACCGACTTGGCCCGTGCCGCACTTAATCTTTGGAAATTCTTTAACGGTGATACAGGCATACCATCTGCCTCGTGCATCTTGTACCAACTCACAGGTGTTGATGCTGTAGAGCGAGAGATACCATCTTAAAAAAGCCAAATCAAGCACTAATTAGCTCAACTTTTGCTTGGTAAGACTGCTGATGTTTAATCACACCGAAACAGATATGCACAAGCTTGCGCATCGCTGCACAGACAGCCT
>NZ_CAJHBJ010000115.1:0-598 GCF_904846595.1 Psychrobacter sp. HII-4
CTCAAAGACGTCGCGCAGTATCCAGACGATTACATGTACGAGCGAGCTCAACGTTTAGGCTGTAGCAAGTCAGGCATTGATATTGCCCTAAAGCGCCTTGGTATCAGTCAAAAAAAAAGACCTTAGAGCATCCAAAAGCGTGTCCAATAAAAAGAGCAGCGTATCAGAGTAAGCTCAATAGTTTTATGCAGCAAGGCTATCCCATTGTGTACATGGATGAAAGTGGCTTTGAGAGTGAAACGATGCGTCCTTGTAGCTATGCACCCATTGGTAGCCCCTGCATTGGCAGTTACAACTGGCAAGCTAAAGAGCGAACCAACGTCATTGGTGCGCTCTTTGGCAAAATGCTGTTTGCACTCGATTATTTAAAGACCAACATCAATAAAGAGGTTTTCTATCACTGGTGCAAGTTCACACTGATACCAAAGCTTAAGAAAAAATGTGTGATCGTTATGGATAATGCGACCTTTCATAAGCGCGTTCAAAAGCTGCTTAACAGGCATGGTCACAGGCTTCTATTCTTACCACCTTATAGTCCTGACTTAAATCCCATCGAGAAAAAATGGGCTCAAGTGAAGTTTTTACGCCAAGGCTGGAT
>NZ_CAJHBJ010000116.1:0-580 GCF_904846595.1 Psychrobacter sp. HII-4
GTCAAGGTGGTCAATGCCGATTCGAAACTGGACGGCGGCGCTCAATCGCTTTATGATTATGTTCGATGACCGTATCAGCAGACATTTAATCTAAATCGCAGTTACACAGAATTCGGGATGGTCTCTAATTCGCTTAATTGACATACCCATTGTGTTATTTGTCACACCAATTTTAGATGCTGATAGCTTCGTTCTAGAGCTTACATAGAGTTCAATTTCATAATCTCTATTTTCAATCTTTTCCATCACACTACGATACTGAGAGTTATTCAAACCACTTCTATTAGCATTAATTGCATCTCTTAGTCTTTGTTCATTTATATCAACAGTAGCAGGCTTCTTACCCCCTCCAAAAGCAGTCAAGGCAGTGTGATAACCATTATTCGATTTTGCCTCAACGATGACCAATTGTCCATTTGGTCTCACATAAGCATATAGTCAGTCTTTTATAAATAAGATACAATGCTTTTAAAATAAAGAGAAAGATATAATCATTATGACTTACTCAGCAGACTTTCGAACGCAAGTTATAAAAAGCGTCAAAGACAAAGACATGAGCATTCGTCAAGCTTGTATTTTC
>NZ_CAJHBJ010000117.1:0-577 GCF_904846595.1 Psychrobacter sp. HII-4
TAGCACGATGGCACCACCTGATCCCTTCCCGAACTCAGAAGTGAAACATCGTTGCGCCAATGGTAGTGTGGCTCCGGCCATGTGAGAGTAGGTCATCGTCAGCTCCCTATTCCCTAAAAGCCCCCTTTGCGAAAGTAGAGGGGGCTTTTTTTTGGAGATGGGTTAAAGCTTATTTTTATCTCTCATATCTCTCAGCGATCGTAAATAGTCTTTAAGTTGGATCCCAATTGTTTTGCAGACAATCGCCTTCTAAACTATTACCTTATAGACAGGCTTTTATTATTGAGAGAGCCCTATGGCCAGACGATGGGAATATCAATGTTTGTGAGCTTCGTTTACCGAGTATATAGGGTATGGCTGCTGTTGTGGTTTTAAAGGCTCAGTATATTTTGAGTTTTTAACGTATATATTTCAATGAGTTATAATTTATTCCAAATAAAAAATCAAACACCCCCTTGACCCCCACCCAAATACGCGTATAATGCCACCCAGTCGAAAGGGAAGGCGGATTAGAAAGTGGTTTACCACTGACTAACACATTATTAATAGCGCAGCTATTAAGTAATTATCTAGCCTA
>NZ_CAJHBJ010000118.1:0-569 GCF_904846595.1 Psychrobacter sp. HII-4
ATGAATGTAGTTTTATCATAATACTTTATGTTTAAGGCGAGCTGTCTAAGGGCGATACTAGCGACATTTTGAGGTCGACGTGTTAAGTATCTAGTGATGATCTGTAGTTGATGAAACTGGCACATTTGTATGGGTATATCTTTAAATAAAGCGTTAAGACCTCGTCGTCCATCGCAAGTAATGCTTGTTATATCAATACTTTGTGATTGTATATGCTCTATTCCTAATTTATACAGTGCGTTGGTTTCATAATGAATAATGCGGTGGTGTAATACAGTTTTGCTTGTATAGTCGATAAATACCATTAAGCCGAATGTTCGACCAAAGTAGGTCGTGTCCATCACTATGTTTGCACGCGTAGGTAGCTTATTAAGTGACTTTAATTCAATAGTATCTAGCCGTCTTTGTATGGTCTTTATGCTACAGCCATACTTATTAGCAAGTTGTTTATAGGTCTGTTTACCTTGTGTATATTCAGTCCACAATATTTCATTGTTAAGACGTTTGCCACCTAAAAACTGCCGATCACAAGTTAGGCATTTGTACTGTTGTTTTCCTGATTTGTGACC
>NZ_CAJHBJ010000119.1:0-557 GCF_904846595.1 Psychrobacter sp. HII-4
ATACCTAAGAAATGTACTGGGACTGCCTTATAACCATAAACGTGTTTATCGCATTTACCGTGAGCTTGAATTAAACCTTAGAATAAAGCCTAAACGCCGTATTAAGCGAGACAAACCGCAAAAGCTTACTGTGCCCACTTGCATCAATCAAAGCTGGAGCATGGACTTTATGCACGATGCCTTAACTGATGGTCGTGCTATTAGACTGTTTAATGTCATTGATGATCATAACCGTGAAGCATTAACCATAGAGGTTGATTTCTCACTACCGGCTCAAAGAGTGATACGCAGTTTAAACCAGCTTATAGAGTACCGAGGTAAGCCTGATCAAATCAGGTATGATAATGGCCCTGAATATATCAGCAATGATTTAAAGGATTGGGCAACTAAGCAAGGTATCGTTATCGAATACATTGAGCCTGGCAATCCTCAGCAAAACGCTTATGTTGAACGATTTAATAAGACAGTGCGTTATGATTGGCTGAATCAAGAACTGTTTGATAGTTTAGATCAAGTACGGCACCAGGCTGAAGCTTGGCTGTATCACTATAATAACG
>NZ_CAJHBJ010000120.1:0-530 GCF_904846595.1 Psychrobacter sp. HII-4
TATAAGATCAGGTGTATTAGGCAAGATTCTCTCCATCAAATCACAACAAGTCTGGTTAATGAGTTCGATGTGATTGCGATTGAGGATTTGAATGTCAAAGGTATGGTTAAGAACAGGCGGCTATCAAGAGCTATCAGTGACTTGGGTTTCTTTGAGTTTAAGCGACAGCTTATCTACAAAGCCACTGAGCAAGGCAAGGTTGTGAAATCAGTCGGACCCTTCTACCCAAGCTCAAAAACCTGTTCAAACTGCAATCATATCCTTGGTAAAGATGAGCTAACATTGAAAATGCGTGAGTGGTTGTGCCCTAACTGTCAGGTTTCTCATGACCGTGACCTCAACGCCAGCATCAATATTTTAAATAACGCGACTGTTATTTTAACAGCTGCATAATCCTGTTTATTGGACGGTGAGTTCCATCGCCAATTAAAAAAGTCTGTGGAGTCGTGGTCAGTCTAAATCTCAAATGAGAAATAGCGCGTGACAATGAAGCAGAAAGAAAACGTCAAACCTATCTAATAGTCAATATT
>NZ_CAJHBJ010000121.1:0-509 GCF_904846595.1 Psychrobacter sp. HII-4
ACCTAAATCCCATTGAAAAGAAGTGGGCGCAGGCAAAATTTCTACGTCAAGGCTGGATGGAGAATAATCTACCTAAGCTGTTTCATGATATGGGTTGTATCTCTTTTATTCTAGACTGACTATATCTCTACAGGCAAGAATACTAAGTTAAATTTACCGCAATACTTAAAAATTATTACCACCATTATGATTAATACGGTGTATTAGATACTTTATAAAACCAAATAAAAATACAAACTTAAGTTTATTATTAAGCAGTACTTTTATGGTTTTTATAAACAAAAAAAAGCGCCCGAAGGCGCTTTTTTTATTCTGAGCTAATAGGCTAATTTATTGCTTTTCGGCGCCAAAGGTTCCTTGAAAGGTCGTGCCTGTTCCTGGTGTGGTACCTGTTCCTGCTACATTACCAGGTTGAGCTTCTTGATAAATGCCTCCTAGGAACTTTGCACCATCACCATAAAAACCACCTGATGTCGCAATATTGTCCTTACTACCAGCGAAAGTATTTC
>NZ_CAJHBJ010000122.1:0-503 GCF_904846595.1 Psychrobacter sp. HII-4
AAGCTTTTGCGGTTTGTCTCGCTTAATACGGCGTTTAGGCTTTATTCTAAGGTTTAATTCAAGCTCACGGTAAATGCGATAAACACGTTTATGGTTATAAGGCAGTCCCAGTACATTTCTTAGGTATAAGAAGCACAGCTTAAAACCCCAATTTTTATGACTGCTTGTTAAGTCAGTCAATAGCTTAGCTATCTGATCAGTCTCATCTGCTGTCTTTGGCTGATAGTAATAGCAGGTTATGCTGATATTAAAGATCAGACAGGCTAAACGGATGCTAATCGCTCTGGCTTTGATGTAATGCTGAGCTAGCTCTTTGCGCCTAGAGGGCGCTACCACTTTTTTGACATGGCATCCTGTAAGATGTCTGATTTAAGCCTTTCCTCAGCATACATTTTCTTTAAACGAGCGTTCTCTGCTTCTAATTCTTTAAGACGGGTAATTAATGAAGCATCCATGCCGCCGTATTTACTCCTCCATTTGTAGAAGGTACTCTGACTAATATT